>NZ_JBXASW010000068.1:0-30471 GCF_058809745.1 Variovorax sp. MPBD4-3 | reverse complement strand
ATCCCCGCCTTCCCCCAGAGGGGGAAGGAGCAAAACAGACATCGCGAAAGGACCCGCACCATGACCACCACCCTCCAAAGCTACATCGCCGGCCGCTGGATCGGCCAGCAGGCCGCGCAGCAGCTGCGCAGCGCCGTCAACGGCCAACCCGTGGCAAGCACCCACGCCGAGGCCATCGACTTCGCGGAGGCCCTGCAGTACGCGCGCCGCACCGGCATTCCCGAGCTCATGAAGCTCGACTTCCAGCAGCGCGCCGAGCGCCTGAAGGCGCTGGCCAAGTACATCGCCGCGAACAAGGAAACGCTCTACGCCATCTCCGCCCACACCGGTGCCACGCGCGCCGACAGCTGGATCGACATCGAAGGCGGCGCGGGCACGCTGAGCGCCTACGCCGGCATCGGCACCAACGAGCTGCCCTCAGGCAACCTGGTGCACGAAGGCCCGGCCTTCCCGCTCGGCAAGAAGGGCGGCTTCGCGGGCACGCACATCCTGGTGCCGCGCGGCGGCGTGGCGGTGCACATCGACGCGTTCAACTTCCCGGTGTGGGGCCTGCTCGAGAAATTCGCGCCCACCTTCCTCGCGGGCATGCCCTGCATCGGCAAGCCGGCCACGGCCACCAGCTACCTGACGGAAGCGCTGGTGCGGCTCATCGTGCAGTCGGGCATCCTGCCCGCGGGCAGCCTGCAGCTGGTCATCGGCAGCACGGGCGACCTGCTCGACCGGCTCGAAGGGCCCGACGTGGTCACCTTCACCGGCTCGGCCGACACCGCCGCCAAGCTGCGCGTGCACCCGAACATCGTGCGCCAGTCGATCCCGTTCAATGCCGAGGCCGACTCGCTGAACTGCGCGATCCTCGCGCCCGACGTGACGCCCGACGACGAGGAGTTCGATCTCTTCGTGAAGGAGGTCGCGCGCGAGATGACCATCAAGGCCGGCCAGAAGTGCACCGCCATCCGCCGCGCGATCGTGCCGCGCCAGCACCTCGACGCGGTGGCCGGGCGGCTGCGCGCGCGGCTGGCCAAGACCGTGGTCGGCGACCCGTCGCGCGAAGAGGTGCGCATGGGGGCGCTGGCCTCGCGCGACCAGCAGGCCGACGTGGCCGAGCGCGTGGCCACGCTGCTGCAGGGCGCGGAACTGGTGTACGGCGAGCGCGACGGCTTCTCGCCGGTGGGCGACGGCGTGGGCGAAGGCGCCTTCTTCGCGCCCACGCTGCTGCTGAGCCGCAAGCCGCTGGAGCACGACGCCGCGCATGACGTCGAGGCCTTCGGCCCCGTCAGCACGCTGATGCCCTACGACGGCATCGACGAGGCGCTGGCACTGGCCGCGCGCGGCCGCGGCAGCCTGGTCGGCACGCTGGTCACGCGCGACCCGGCCATCGCCGCCAAGGCGATTCCCGTGGCTGCCGCATGGCACGGCCGGCTGCTGGTGCTCGAGCGCGAGGCCGCGGCCGAATCGACCGGCCACGGCTCGCCGCTGCCGCAGCTCAAGCACGGCGGCCCGGGGCGTGCCGGCGGCGGCGAAGAACTCGGCGGCCTGCGCGCCGTCAAGCACTACCTGCAGCGCACCGCATTGCAGGGCTCGCCCACCATGCTGGCCGCCATCACCGGCGAGCATGTGCGCGGCGCGGCCGTGCGCGAGAGCGAGGTGCATCCGTTCCGCCGCTACTTCGAAGACCTGCGTGTCGGCGACTCGCTGCTCACGCATCGCCGCACCGTCGGCGAGGCCGACATCGTGGCCTTCGGCGGCATCTCGGGCGACTATTTCTACATGCACTTCGACGAGGTGGCGGCCAAGCAGTCGCCCTTCGGCAAGCGCATTGCGCACGGGTACTTCGTGCTGTCGGCGGCGGCCGGCCTGTTCGTGTCGCCCTCGCCCGGCCCGGTGCTCGCCAACTACGGCCTGGACACGCTGCGCTTCACCAAGCCCGTGGGCATCGGCGACACCATCCAGGCGCGCCTGACCTGCAAGCGCAAGATCGACCGCAACAAGAAAGACGCCAGCGGCCAGGGCCAGGGCGTGGTGGCCTGGGACGTGGAAGTGACCAACCAGGACGGCGAGCTGGTCGCCAGCTACGACATCCTGACGCTGGTCTCCAAGAAGCCGGAAGCGGTGCAGGCATGACGACGATGTTCGACCTCACGGGCAAGGTCGCGCTGGTCACGGGCGGCAACGGGGGCATCGGCCTCGGCATGGCGCAAGGGCTTGCCAAGGCCGGCGCGCGCGTCATCGTGGCAGCGCGCAACGCGCAGAAGTCGGCCGCCGCGGTCGAGGCGCTGAAGGCGCTGGGCAGCGACAGCTTCGCGCTCGAGGCCGACGTGAGCGACGAGGCCTCGGTGCAGAAGCTGTTCGACGAGGCCGCCGCGCGCTGCGGGCGGCTCGACATCCTCATCAACAACGCCGGCACCACGGTGCGCAAGCCCGTCGACCAGCTCGCGCTGTCCGAATGGCACAAGGTGATGGACACCAACCTCACCAGCGCCTTCCTGTGCAGCCGCGCCGCGCATGCGCACCTGAAGGCCGCGGGCGGCGGCAAGATCATCAACATCGGCTCGATGATGTCGATCTTCGGCGCGCCCTATGCGCCGGCCTACGCCGCGAGCAAGGCCGGCATCGTGCAGCTCACCAAGTCGACCGCGCTCTCGTGGGCGCCCGACAACATCCAGGTCAACGCGATCCTGCCCGGCTGGTTCGAGACCGAGCTCACCGACGGCGCGCGCAGCCAGATCCCGGGCCTGTACGACCGCGTGGTGGCCCGCGCCGCCGCCGGCCGCTGGGGCCAGCCGGGCGACATCGCCGGCACCGCCGTGTTCCTGGCGAGCGCCGCGTCCGACTACGTGACGGGCACCGCGATTCCCGTGGACGGCGGGTTTTCTATAGCCGGATAGATCGACGCGGCCGTGTAAATTCGGCCGCCATGCTCTTCTGGTTCCAGATCTTCGCCTTCATCGCCGGCACGGCCGCGCTGCTCTACGCTTCGCGCGGCCCGCTGAGCCGGCCCGGCTCGCACGGCTTCTACCGCTTCTTCGCATGGGAATGCATGCTGGTGCTGGCGCTGGTCAACCTGCCGTGGTGGCATGACGATCCGTTCTCGGCCAGGCAGATCGTCTCCAGCATCTTCTTCGTGCTGTCGATCTGGCTGCCGATCCATGCGGTGCGCCTGCTCAAGGCGCAGGGCAAGCCGACCGAGGCGCGCAGCGACGACCCCGCGCTCTACGGCTTCGAGAAGACATCCGCCGTCGTCAGCAGCGGCGCCTTCCGCTACATCCGCCACCCCATGTACACGGCGCTGATGCTGCTGGCCTGGGGCGCGTTTCTCAAGCAGTTCAGCTGGCTCACGCTGCTGCTGGTGCTCGCGGCCACGGTGCTGCTGTTCATGACGGCGCTGCGCGACGAGCAGGAATGCATCGCGCATTTCGGCGATGCCTACCGCGACTACATGCGGCGCACGCGGCGCTTCATTCCCTTCGTTCTGTAGCTGCACGGCGCGGGCGCGCGCCTTATACCGCAGGCCCGTGCCGCTACCTTGCGGGATGCTGACCCGCACGATCAGGTTCCGTTCACACGAACCTCCTAGCATTCCTGCATGCTTCTCGCACGCGTCCGCCATTTCGCCAGAGCGCACTACCGTTGGTGGTGCGTGGCGGGCCTGCTGCTGGTTGTTCTCCAGCCTTTCATCGCGGTCCATTTCCGCTGCGACGGCCTGGAAGACGAGCCGATGCTGCGGGTGCGCAGCGTCAGCGACACCACGCAGTTCGAGGCCGACGACCGCGCCGACCACCCGAGCGACCACGAGACCACGGTCTTCGCGCAGGCGCCGGCGAGCATCGACCACCCCGACGCCTTCGACTTCGGGCTGAGCGCGCTCATGGCCATGGTGCTCGCGATGCTGCCGCTGGCCGTGGCCTTGGCACGGCTTGCCACGCCCATCGTGCGCGAAGCGCCCGAACACGTGCCGCCGCACGGGGGCGCGCCGCCCTGCGCGCAGCCCTGGCGGCGCCTGCCGCCCACCGCCGCCCCGCCCTACGGGATCTGAGAAAACCGGCGCCTCGCGCGTCGCGTCCTCCCGCTGACGTCTGCGCAGCGGGCCTCTCTTCCTCGTCGAAAGGACTGACATGTCCAAATTTTTCAGGTGCGCCTGCCGCACCTTGCGCAGCCCTGCGCCTGTTGTTTGCATTCATCCGCAAGGAGTGGCGCCATGGACGCGCTGAACCTCGCCTTCTTTCACTGGATCCACGCCGGCAGCCATCCCACGCCGTGGGTGCTCTCGGTCGCCGTCGCCTTCGCGCTGTGGGGCAGCTGGCTCGCCGCGGGCATCGTCGTGGTGGCGCTGTGGCGGCAACGCGCCGACCGCGCCTACCTGTGCATCGTGGCCGCCGCCGCCGGCGTGACTTCGCTGATCGCGCACACCATCGCCATGGGCCTCAACGTTCCTCGCCCGTTCGCGGCGGGGCTGGGCCAGGCCTACATCGAGCATGCGAGCCGCGGCTCGCTGCCAAGCACGCACGCGGCCGTCATGTTCATGGTCGCGCTGGCCTTCATGCTGCGCCCCAGCCTGCGCCGCATCGGCGTGCCGCTGCTGGCGCTGGCCGCCGCCACCGGATGGGCGCGCGTGTACGTGGGCGTGCATTTCCCGCTCGACATCGTCGCCGGCCTGCTGCTGGGCGCGGTGGTTGCCGGCGCGATCGCCATCGCGCGGTGGCTCTTTCTCTTCTTCGTCCCGCGAACTGGCCGCGCATCCGCTGACAGTCCGGCGACCAGCTCTCTCTGGAGGCACTCATGATCTCTTCGTCCGCCGCAAGACATTCGCGCCCCGGCGCCGGCATCGCTCCCGGCGCGGTCCTGCCGCCCCACACCTTGGGCACCCCCGAACCGCTGGCCCAGGCCGGCATGCCCGACGCACCCGCCCCCGACGCGCGCAGCATCTCATGCGTCATCCCCTGCTACAACGAGGCGGCCAACCTGCGCCTCATGCTGCCGCTGCTGGAGGACATCCTCTGGGCCACGCGGCTGCGCTGGGAAATCATCGTGGTGGACGACGGCAGCACTGACGACACCGCCGCCGTGGCCGAGGCATGGTGCGAGCTCGCGGGCTTCCGCTGCATTTCACTGTCGCGCAACTTCGGCAAGGAAGCCGCACTCACCGCCGGTCTTGCGGCGGCCACCGGCGACGCCGTGGTGCTGCTCGACGGCGACCTGCAGCACTCGCCCGAGCTGATCCACGCGATGCTCGCGCAATGGACGGCCGGTGCCGAGGTGGTCTACGCGGTGCGCGAGCAGCGCAGCGACGAAAGCCGCTTCAAGCAGCTCGGCAGCAAGCTCTTCTACGGCCTTGTCAATTCGTCGGACCGCTTCGAGGTGCCCAAGGACGCGGGCGACTTCCGCCTGATGGACCGCAAGGTGGTCGACGCGCTCATGGCCATGCCCGAGCGCAGCCGCTTCATGAAGGGCCTCTACGCCTGGGTGGGCTTCCGCGCCGTGGCGCTGCCCTACACGCCCGCGCCGCGCGCCGAAGGCACCACCAAGTTCAACGCGCGCCGGCTGATCGGCTTGGCCATCGACGGCCTCACCGCCTTCACCACCTGGCCGCTGCGCATGGTGAGCGTGGCGGGCCTCCTGCTCGCGGTGCCGGCCTTCGGCTACGGCACTTTCGTGACCATCGACCACCTGCTGTTCGGCAACTCCGTGTCCGGCTGGACCACCATCGTCGTGAGCCTGATGTTCTTCATCGGCATCCAGATGATCTCCACCGGCATCGTGGGCGAGTACATCGCCCGCATCTACGAGGAGGTGAAGGGGCGTCCGCTGTACGTGGTCCGGCGCGAACACGGCAAGGGACTCCAGGCCGAGCCCGGGAAACCATGAGACGGCCCGGCTCCGCCTGGTGGACATCGCCCCGACCCCTCTGGCTCATTGCCGCGCTGTTCGCGTGGCTGCTCGCGACCGCATGGGTGCGCCCGCTGATGGCGCCCGACGAAGGGCGCTACGGCAGCGTGGCGCTGGCGATGCTGCACTCCGGCGACTGGCTGGTGCCGCGGCTGGACGGCCTGCCCTTCTTCCACAAGCCGCCGCTGTTCTACTGGATCGGCGCGGCGGCGATGTCGGTGGCGGGCCCGGTCGAATGGGCGGCGCGGCTGCCTTCGATCATCGGCGCGGGCACGGCGGCGGCGGCGCTGTTCCTGTTCCTGCGGCGCTGGTCGACGATGCGGCAGGCGCTGCTGTCGACCGTGGTGCTGGTGACCACGCCCTTCTTCTTCCTGGGCGCGCAGTTCGCCAACCTCGACATGCTGGTGGCCGGCTGCATCTCGGCCACGGTGCTGCTGGCCGCCGGCGCGGCGCTGGCGCGGGAGCGCGGCGAGCCCTGGCGCGCCCTGCTCGCGGGCGCCTACCTGATGGCCGCGGCAGGGCTGCTGGCCAAGGGACTGATCGGCCTGGTGCTGCCCGGTGCGGTGCTGGTGCTGTGGTGCGCCGCCACGCGCAAGACCGTGGTGCTGAAGCTCGCGCTCTGGCTGCCGGGCTGGGCGATCCTGCTGGCGGCGGCGGGCCCGTGGTTCGTTGCCATGCAGCTGAAGTACCCCGAGTTCTTCGACTACTTCGTCATCACCCAGCACTTCCGGCGCTTCGCTTCGTCGGGGTTCAACAACGAGCACCCGTTCTGGTTCTACGTACCGGTGCTGGCGGTGCTCACGCTGCCGTGGTTCGCGTGGGTGCTCGTGCCGCGCGGAAAGCACGGGGAGCCCCGGTCGCGCCTGTCCGACGTCGACTGGCTCATGTGGATCTGGCTGGCGGTGATCGTGGTGTTCTTCTCGCTGCCGCGGTCCAAGCTGGTGGGCTACGTGCTGCCCGCGCTGCCGCCGCTGGCCTGCCTGATCGCGCAGCGCGTGCTGGCCGGGCGCGCCGTCGAGAAGCTGCTGCCCAGGATGCGCGCCACGTCGGCGGTTGCGGCCGTGCTGTGCGTGGCGTGCGTGGTCGCGGTCGCGCTCTACTCGGTGCCGCCGGGCACGCGGCTGCGGCTGCCGGTCGGCCAGTCGGTGGCGCCGGGCGACCAGGTGATGATGCTCGACAGCTACTACTACGAGATTCCCTTCTACTGGAACCTGCGCCAGCCGGTGCTCGTGTCGGACGACTGGAAGGCCGCCGCCACCGACACCCGCGACAACTGGCGCAAGGAGATCTTCGATGCGAGCCGCTTCGAGCCCGCGCGCGCCGACGCCACGCTGATCGACAGGACGCAGCTCGCGCCCGTGCTGTGCGTGCCCCGCACCACCTGGCTGGTCGGGCCGATCGCCTCGCAGCTGTCGAACCCATGGCTGGGCAAGGCGCAGCTGGTGGCGGTCAACGAAAGCATCGCGGCCTGGCGCTTCGCGGGGAGCGCCACGCGCGATCCGGACTGCCTGGGCACCCCTGCCTCCGCGCCCGCCGGAGCCGCCATACCATCCCCTCCCGTGCCTGCCCCCTCCACGAATGGCAATGACTGACACCACCGGCCCGCTGGAACCGACGATGCGCCACCTCTGCGTGTGCGCGGACGACTTCGGCATGAGCCCCGGCATCAACGCCGCCGTGCTCGAGCTAGCCGAGCTGGGCAAGATCTCCGCGACGAGCGGCATGGTGCGGCGCGGCGCATGGGCCGCGGGCGCACGGGCGCTGCGGCGGCTGGACGCCACCCGGCTGGACGTGGGCCTGCACCTGGACCTCACGCGCCCCGACACGCCCGACGGCCCCGAGCCCGGCCTCGCGGGGCTGATCGCGCGGACCTACACGCGCACCGTGTTCTCGCCCGTGCTGCACGCCGACATCCGCGACCAGTTCACCCGCTTCGAAGACGCGATGGGCCGTGCGCCGGCGTTCGTCGACGGCCACCGGCATGTGCACCAGTTCCCGGTGGTGCGCGAGTTGCTGGTCGACGAGATCGTGCGCCGCTACCCGGAGTCGCCGCCGTGGGTGCGCTATACAGCGCCCGGCGCCTGGAGCGGCCCCGACCGGCTGAAGGCCCGCGTGATCCATGCGCTGGGCGGCGCGCGGCTGGCAGCGCTCGCCGCCGAGCACGGCATTCCGGTGAGCCGGCGCCTGCTCGGCGTGTACGACTTCACCGGCGACGTGCAGGGCTACGAAGCGCGCCTTGCCGACTGGCTCGCGGCCTGCCACACCGGCGACGTGCTGATGTGCCACCCCTCGACCGGCATCCAGCCCGGCGATCCGCACGGCTCTGCGCGCATGCGCGAATACGCGGTGCTGCGCGCGCTCTCGCTGCCACCCCAGGGGCAAGCCGGCGCGATCGCGATCACGCCGCTGTCGCAGGTCTTCAGGCGCGGCGAACTCGCCCACGCATAGGCCCCCGCCATGTGCAACACGGGGGCGCTAACATGCGCGCCTCCTCATCCGCGCAGCCCGACTCTCCCATGCCCTCCCCGAAAAGCACCGCCTTTCCCTCGGCGGCGCAAGCCGCACTGCTGTTCCTCGCGCTGTGCCTGTGCGAGATCGTCGTGGGTGCGGCGCTGCGCGATGCCGACCGGTGGCTCGGCCTGAACGGCATGCAGATCGGCGTGCTGTCGGCGGTGCTCGGCAACGGCTGCGTGTTCGCGGCGGTGATGCATGCGCAGCAGCTCACATGGCGCGAACTGTTCCACCAGTCGCGCGCTTCCGCCGGCGTCACGCTGCTGCTGGTGGTGCCGCCGGTGCTGCTGCTGGTGCCCGCGCTGCTGCTGACCATCACCTCCGCGTTCAACCTGCTGGTGCGCATCGCGCCGCTCTCGGCCTGGGAAGAAGCCATGTTCAGCCGCATGGCCGACGGCAGCGTGGCGGCCGTGCTGGCGGTGTGCGTGGTGGCGCCGCTGCTCGAGGAAATGCTGTTCCGCGGCATCGTGCTGCGCGGCTTCCTGCAGCGCTATCCGCGCTGGCAGGCCATTTTTCTGTCCGCCCTGCTGTTCGGCGCCGCGCACATGAACATCTACCAGTTCGTGGTCGGCCTCATCATGGGCACGGTGCTCGCGTGGCTCTACGAGCGCACGCGCTCGCTCATTCCCTGCATCGCGCTGCATGCCGCGTACAACAGCGCCACGCTGCTGCTGGCGGACTGGCTCGACGCCGCGTCGCCGGCACGCCTGCTGTGGGTCGCGCTGCTTGCACTTGCCGCCGCCGTGTGCGGCACGCTGGTGCTGCGGCTGATGCTGGTGGCCAGGCCGGCGCGGCGCACCTCGGCCTAGGAGCGAGCGCTAGGAGCCGGTGGGCGGCAGCGGCCGCGCATCGACCGCCTCCCCGTCGACGATGAAGTGCCCGCCCGCCACGTGGTGCAGCGTGCGCAGCTCGTCATGCCCGTCGAAATTCCAGCGCCCGTTGGCGAACACGCGCGAATCGGCCTGCGCGGCGATCACCTCGCCCAGGAACAGGTCGTAGCTCTGCTGGATGTGCGGCTCCGGCAGCAGGCGGCATTCGAGCCACGCCGCGCAGCCTTCGAGCAGCGGCGCATCGGTGGCTGTGCCCGCGAAGGTCTGCAGGCCGTAGGCCGCGAACTTGTCGTGCCCCGACTGCTCGACGATCTCGCGGCCGGAGCTGTTGCCCAGCGCTTCCGTCAGGTCGAGCTGCGCGCGCGTGGGCACCTGCAGCGCGAAGCTGCCGGCGCCTTCGAGCAGCACGCGTGTCCAGGTGCTCTTGTCGAGCACCACCGCCACCTTGGGCGGCGCGAAGTCCAGCGGCATGGCCCAGGCCGCGGCCATGATGTTGCGCTGCCCGCCGTGCGCCGCGCTCACCAGCACGGTGGGGCCGTGGTTGAGCAGGCGGTAGGCCTTGTCGAGGGGAACGGGCAGGCGGTGGTTGGGGGCGTTCATGGCAGGGCTCCGGCAGCGGCAGTTTAGTTGCCTGATTCTGTCGCAGGCAGGCGCCGCACCACCACCGTGCGGATGCGCTGCGCGTCGACGTCGGTCACCTCGAATTCGCAGCCGTCGTGTACCCATGTCCGGCCCTGCGGAGGCAGGCCGCCGAAGCGCGCGAGCAGGAAGCCCGCGACCGAGGTGTAGCTGTCGTCGTCGCTCAGCAGGCCGTGCGTCTGCAGGGCCTGCTCCAGCAGGTGCAGGTCGGCGCTGCCGGAAACCGTCCAGGTGTCGGCGGCGGTCTGCTGGATTTCCAGCGTCTCGTCCTCGTCGGGGAACTCGCCCGCGATGGCTTCGAGCACGTCGATGGGCGTGACCACGCCGGTCAGCGTGCCGTGCTCGTCGTTGACCAGCGCGAGCTGCCCGCGCGCGCCGCGCAGCGTGTCGATCAGGCGGATCACGGTGGTCGACTCGGGCACATAGATCGGCGCGCGCAGGCCGCCGCTCTCGTCGATCTTTCCGTGCCGCAGCAGGTGGCCCAGCAGGTCTTTCGCGCGCGCCACGCCCACCACCTCGTCGAGCGAGCCGCGGCACACCGGGAAGATGCCGTGCGGCGTGTCGAGCAGCTGCTCGCGCACCGCCTCGGGGTCGTCGTTCAGGTCGACCCACGAGATGTCGGCGCGCGGCGTCATCACCGAGCGCACGTTGCGCTCGGCCAGCGACAGCACGCCGCTGACCATGTTGCGCTCCTCGAGCGCGAACGCGGGCTCGGACAGCGGCGCTTCGCCGTCGGCCGTGGCGCCGGCCGGTGCCGGTTCGCCCGGCGCGCGGCCGCCCAGCAGCCGCAGGATGGATTCGGCCGTGCGGTCGCGCAGCGGACGGCGCGCCTCGTGCTTCAGCGCATTGCGCTTGGCCCACTGGTTCAGCGCCTCGATCATCACGGAGAAGCCGATGGCGCCGTACAGGTAGCCCTTCGGAATGTGGAAGCCCAGGCCCTCGGCCACCAGGCTCAGGCCGATCATCAGCAGGAAGCTCAGGCACAGCACCACCACCGTGGGGTGCGCATTGACGAAGCGCGTGAGCGGCTTCGACGCCCACAGCATGATGCCGATCGAGATGATCACCGCCGCCATCATCACCGGCAGGTGGTCGACCATGCCCACGGCGGTGATGACCGCGTCGAGCGAGAAAACCGCGTCGAGCACCACGATCTGCGTCACCACCAGGCCGAAGCTCGCGTAGACGGTGGAGCCGCCGGCCGTGTGCGTCACGCCCTCGAGCCGCTCGTGCAGCTCCGCGGTGGCCTTGAACAGCAGGAACAGGCCGCCCACCAGCAGGATCAGGTCGCGCCCCGAAAAGCCCTGGCCGAACACGGTGAACAGCGGCGTGGTCAGCGTGACCAGCCACGAAACCACCGACAGCAGCGCCAGCCGCATGAACAGCGCCAGGCCCAGGCCCAGCCGCCTGGCGCGGTCGCGCAGGTGCGGCGGCAGCTTCTCCGCGAGGATCGCGATGAAGATCAGGTTGTCGATGCCCAGCACGATCTCCAGGACGACCAGCGTCAGGAGACCGATCCAGGCGGCGGGGTCGGTGAGCAGTTCAACGATCATGGTGGAAGAAGAAGGCGCGGCAACGCGCATGGCCCGGCATGGCGCGGGCCATGTCGGGCGACAACAGGGAAGAGGCGGAATGGACGGGAGCCGCGAGGGGGTCGGTCGCGGCGCACGGAGACAGGCGGAAGCTGGCGCAGGCCAGCGGCCTACTGGGAGGCTCGGAGGAAGATTTCACCCCTCCAGTCTATCGAACCCGCGTCAGCCGGCCGGCAGGCGCTGCATCAGGCAGGCCAGCAGCACCGGTTCGTTCTCGATCTTCGAGCGGTCGATGCGGCGCGTCCGGCCGTTCGCGATGATCACCAGATGCTCGTCCACCAGCACCCCGTCGGTTTCCGATTGCGTGTGCACCGTGTCGATGCTCGACCAGGCGATGAGTTGCCCCTCGTGCACCAGGCCTTCCGCATTCATGGCCAACGCGCCGAAGTCCACCGTGTCGCCGGCATGCATGCGCCGCTCGACATCGCCGCGCAGCACTTTGCCGATCGCCTCCTCCACCTCGGCCCGCAGCGCGGCCGCGTGGTCCCACAGGCCGAGCCGCAGCCGCGAGGTCTTGCCGCTGCGCGTGGTGATCAGCATGTGGTCGCGGCCGTGGCGATGGCGCAGCCGCGTCACGTCGGCAAAAGCGACGGTGCGGCGGCCGAGCTGCAGGCCGTGCGCGCCAAGCGTCAGCACCGGCGGCGTGCGCCACCATGCGAAGAAATCGCCGCCGCGCCAGACCATCAGGTAGAGCCCCGCCGGAACGGCCATCGACGCGAGAAAGAGCATGCCCTCGTCGGACACCGGCTCGCCGTCGGAAAGAAACGGCAGGATGAAGATTCGCGCGGGCACCAGCATCACCGCGCACAACGCATAGGCCACGGCCACACCGCCCAGCACGCAGTGGAACGCGTGGCGGGGAAAGATTCTGGCGTGGCGGATAGGCATGTGGACTGCCCGATGCGCGGACAGCGCGCGCAGGGCCTGGATCGAAAAAAGCAGGGGCACACCTTAACAGCGCGACGCGGTCCGAACGCGCATGCGCATGCCGTCGCGGGGCTCTTTTTTCCGGTATCGGCGCTGCGTCGGCAGGGCCGATAGGTAGGAAGATTTAAATTCCGCGCCGGCCGCTGCGTGAGCCCTGCTCAAGCGCTCACTGCGCGCGCTGCTTCGCCACGAACTCCGGCGTCACCGTCCCCTGCTTGTTGCCGAACTGCGCGATGACGTAGTTCGCGAGCGCCGCGACTTCGGTGTCGGTGTAGGCCTTGTCGAATGCGGGCATGTAGACCTCGTTGTCGTGCACGCGCATCTTCACGCCCCGCAGGATCATCTGCGTGACGTTCGCGCCGCCGGGGTCGTTCACGCCGCGCGTTCCCAGCAGCGACGCGTAGCTGGTCTGCTGCCCCTGGCCGTTCCATTGGTGGCAGCTGGCGCATGCCGCGGCGAAGAGCCTGAGCCCCTGCTCATGCCCCTCGGCCGTGTTGGCCGCCGGCGCGGCCGCGCTCGAGGCCACGGCCCAGGGCGCCTTCGCATCGATCTCGATCGGATCCTTGCCGGACTTCGCGGGCACCGTGCGCAGGTAGCTCACCAGCGCCGCGGTGTCCTCGGCCTTCAGGTACTGCAGGCTGTGCTCCACCGCCTCGCCCATCGGCCCCGAGGCCGAGCCCCGGCCATCGGCGTGCCCCGTGGTGAGGTAGGCGGCAATCTCCGCGTCGCTCCATCCGCCGATGCCGTTCTTCGCGTCCGACGTGATGTTGTAGGCGCGCCAGCCCTGGACCGTTTCGCCCGCCAGGTTGTTGCTCGTCTCCAGCGCGAAGGCAAAGTTGCGCGGCGTGTGGCATTCCGCGCAATGGCCCAGCGCGGTGGCCAGGTACTTGCCCTGGTTCCACGCGGGCGGCTGCGACGGGTCGGCCTCGAAACGGCGGCTCTTGAAGAAGGCCGCGTTCCAGAAGCCCATGGCCCAGCGCTGGTTGAACGGAAAGCCCAGGTCGGGCTCGCGGTTCGGCTGCTTCACCTGGGGCAGGCTGAAGAGATAGGCCTTGATCGCGAGCACGTCCTTGCGGCTGAGCGCTGTGTACGCGGTGTACGGGAACGCCGGGTACAGGCGCTTCCCGTCGGCGCGCACGCCGTCGTGCATGGCGCGCACGAACTGTTCGTCGCTCCAGTTGCCGATGCCGGTGGCCGGGTCGGCCGTGATGTTCGACGAGTAGATGGTGCCGAACGGCAGCACGAAAGGCAGCCCGCCCGCAAACGGCTCGCCCTTGCCGGGCACCGTGTGGCACGCGATGCAGTCGGCGGCCTTGGTGAGGTACTCGCCGCGCACCAGCAGCGCCGCATCGGCCGGCGCGCCGGCCAGCACGGGCGCCTCGCCCTCCGACTTGTCGGTGCGGTTCAGAAAGAAATACAGCGCCGCGCCCACCACGAACACGGTCACCAGCAGCTTGAAGAGTCGCTTCATGCCGTGCTCCTTTCGCCCGGCGCCGCCTGCGGGGCATCGGCGATCTTCTTCTTCAGCGCCTCCTTGTCCTGCACCAGCAGCGCGCGGTTCACGGGCAGCGCCCGCAGGCGCACGCCGGTGGCCGCGAAGATCGCATTGGCCAGCGCCGGCGCGGCGATGGCGGTGCCGACCTCGCCGAGCCCGCCGGGCGCCTCCCCGCTCTTGATGGTGTGGACCTCGACCGGTGGCGACTCGTTGATGCGCAGCATCCGGTAGTCGTGGAAGTTGCTCTGCTCGATGGCGCCCTCGCGCAGCGTGATCTCGCTGAACAGCGCGGCGCTGAGCCCGAACAGCAACCCGCCCTGGATCTGCGCCTCGATGGAGCTCGCGTTCACCGCAATGCCGCAGTCGAGCGCGACCACCGCGCGCCGCAGCCGCACCTCGCCCTGCGGCGTGACCTCGACCTCGACCATGGCGCACACGCGGCTGCCGAACGGGTCGCCCACGGCCACGCCGCGCCCCACGCGTGCCGGCAGCGCGCCCTTGCCCCAGCCGATCCTGTCGGCGGCCAGGTCGAGCACCGCGAGCGTGCGCGGATTCTTCTTCAGCAGCGCGCGCCGGTAGGCCACCGGGTCCTTCTTCGCGCGCTGCGCCAGTTCGTCGATGAAGCTCTCCAGCACGAAGAGGTTGTGCGTCGGCCCCACGCCGCGCCACCAGCCGACGTTCAGGCCGCTCGGCATGTCGTGCCGCACCCACTCCACCTTGAGGTTCGGCAGGTCGTAGCAGGGCTCGGCGACGCATTCGATCAGGTCGCCGTCCATGCCGTCCTTGCCCATGAAGGCCGGGGCCCAGCGGCCCAGCACGGTGCCGCCCGAGATGCGGTCGCCGAACCACAGGATCTGCCCGTCGCCGTCGACCACGGCCGAGATGTCGTCGTGGTACATCGGCCGCACGATGTCGTGGCGGATGTCTTCCTCGCGCGTCCACACCACCTTCAGCGGATACGCCACCTGCTTCGCGAAGGCCACGGCCTGCTCGACCGAGTCGGTCTCCAGCCGCCGGCCAAAGCCGCCGCCCAGGTACTGGTTGTGCAGCACGACCTTGTCCTCGGCCAGCCCGGTGATCTTGGCGGCCACGCTCACGCAGCGTGCCGGCACCTGGGTGCCGACCCAGATCTCGCAGCCGTCGGGCCGCACATGCACCGTGGTGTTGAGCGGCTCCATGGTCGCGTGCGCCAGCATCGGCAGGTCGTAGGTGGCCTGCACCAGCGTGCCCTCGGGCCGCTTGCCGGTTTCCTTGCCGACGATGGCCTTGTCCTTCGCGAGCGCATCGGCCAGCGCCGAGCGCAACTGCTGCGTCGTGAGCGCGGCGTTCTGCCCCGGCGTCCACCGGATCTTCAACGCGTCGAGGCCGCGCTTGGCGGCCCAGAAATGCTCGCCCACCACGGCGACCGCGTCCTTGATGCGCAGCACATCGATCACGCCGGGAATCGCGCGCGCGGCCTTGTCGTCCACCGAGGCCAGCACGCCGCCGAGCGTGGGGCTGGCCTTGACCGTCGCCACCTTCATGCCCGGCACACGCACGTCGATGCCGAACTGCGTGCTGCCGTTGACCTTGCCGGCCGAGTCGACACGCCGCAGCGGCTGGCCGATGAGCTTGAAGTCCTTCGGCTCCTTCAGCGCCACCTTGGCCGGCATCGGCAGCTTCGCGGCGGCCGATGCGAGCGCGCCGAAGCCGAGCTGCCGGTTCGAGGCCGCATGGCTCACCACGCCGCGCGCGACCGTGCAGCTCGCGGGGTCGACGCTCCATTGCGCGGCGGCTGCGCCGACCAGCAGCGTGCGCGCGACGGCACCGGCCTCGCGCAGCACGGCGTAGGTGCCGCGCGTGCTGGTCGAGCCGCCGGTGATCTGGCCGCCGAGCAGCGGCATGCCGTAGAGCGCTTCGTTGGGCGGCGAATGCTCCACGCGCACCTGGTCGAGCTCGACGCCGAGTTCCTCGGCCAGCAGCATCGCCGAGCCGGTGTAGATGGCCTGGCCCATCTCGACCATCGGCATCACGAGGCGCACGCCGCCGTCGGCGTCGATGCGGATGAAGGCGTTGGGCGCGAAGGCGGGGTTGCCGTCCGCAAGCGCGGCGGCCGCGTCCGCGGGCTGCTGGCGCGCGCTGATGGCCGCAAAGGCCTTGCTGCCGCCGACCCAGGTGAAGGCCAGCGCCAGGCCGCCCGCCTGCAGGGCGGCGCGCCGGCTGATTCCGGCGGCGGCGCTCACGATGCGCTCCTGGCCGGCATCGTCACCACCGACTGCAGCACCTCCGGCTTGCCCGTGGCGGCCTGCTTGATGGCGGCACGGATGCGCGAGTAGGTGCAGCATCGGCAGACGTTGCCCGACATGGCGAGGTCGATGTCGGCATCGCTCGGGTTGGGCGTGCGCTGTATCAGCGCCGCGGCGGACATGATCTGCCCGGACTGGCAGTAGCCGCACTGCACCACGTCGACGTCGAGCCAGGCCTTCTGGATGCTCTGGCCGGCCGGGGTCTGCGCGATGGCTTCGATGGTGGTGACGGCCTTCTTGCCGATCGCGCCGACCGGCAGCACGCAAGAGCGCACGGGCTGGCCGTCGAGGTGCACGGTGCAGGCGCCGCATTGCGCGATGCCGCAGCCGAACTTGGTTCCTGTCAGCCCCACGATGTCGCGCAATGCCCAGAGCAAGGGCATGTCGTCGGGAGCGTTGACAGCAACGGACTGGCCGTTGATGTTGATATCAATCATGGGCCCTGCCTTTTCTGCTTGTTTCATCGGGGGTCGGGACTGCACCATAGCGCCAGTTTGAAAAATGCGCTCGGGCTTTTCCAAACCTGCCGGCAAGCGGCAACGAAAGTTTTCATCGTCAGCTTCCGGTCCGTCGGAGGCTGCCAGCATTCCGCGACAACAAAAAAGCAAGAAGGCCATGTCCATTCCCGCAGAAACCGCACCGCCGCCCGGCGCCACCCGCCGCCCCGGCGTCGCCGACCTCGTGGCGGGCGTGTCCATCGCCGGCCTGCTGCTGCCGGAAGCCGTGGCCTATTCAGGCATCGCGGGCCTGCCGCCCCAGGCCGGGGTGATCGCGCTCTTCGCCGGCCTGCTGGTCTACGGCATATTCGGCAGCAGCCGCTTCGCGATCGTCTCGGCCACCTCGTCGTCGGCCGCCGTGCTGTTCGCGGCCACCACGTCGATGCCGGGCATCGACACGGCCACGCGGCTGGCCATGGGCGCGGCCATCGTCGCCCTGGCCGGGGTGTTCTTCGTGATCGCGGGCATCGCGAAGCTGGGCGCGGTGTCCAGCCTCATCGCCAAGCCGGTGCTGCGCGGCTTTGCGCTGGGCCTAGCGCTGACCATCGTGGTCAAGCAGCTGCCCAAGGTGCTGTCGGTGCAGCCGGCGCACAGCGACTTCTTCCGCCTCTTCGCCGGGCTGGCCACCGAATGGCGGCACTGGAACCTGGCCGGCGCGGCGATGGCGTTGGCCGCGTTGCTGCTGCTGCGCGGGCTATCGCGCTGGCGCGCGGTGCCGGCGGCGCTGCTGGTGATCGTCTGCGGCATCGCGCTCGACGTGAGCGGGCTGTGCCATGCGTGGGGCGTGGCGGCGGTGGGGCCGATCTCGCTCGACTTCTCACACCCCGGCGTGCCGCAGCTCGACCGCGCGCAGTGGCAGAACCTGGGCGGGCTCGCGTTCGCGATGGCGCTGATCCTCTATGCGGAGTCGTACGGCTCGATCCGCACCTTCGCCATGCGCCACGGCGACAACGTCTCGGCCAACCGCGACCTGCTGGCGCTGGGCGGGGCGAACATGCTGTCGGCGCTGTTCCAGGGCATGCCGGTGGGCGCGGGCTATTCGGCCACGTCGGCCAACGAATCGGCGGGCGCGCAGAGCCGGGCGGCGGGCATCGTGGCCGGGCTGGTGGTGGGGGTGGCGGTGTTCACGCTGCTGCCGTGGATCGCGCACACGCCCGAGCCGCTGCTGGCGGCCATCGTGATCAACGCGGTGAGCCATTCGCTCAACCCCTCGGCGCTGCGGCCATATTTCCATTGGCGGCGCGACCGCCTGGTGGCGCTGGTGGCGGTGGCCGCAGTGCTGGTGCTGGGCGTGCTCGACGGGCTGCTGGCGGCCATCGGCGTGAGCCTGCTGCTGCTGCTGCGCGGCTTCTCGCGCACCACGGTGAGCTGGCTCGGCCGGCTGGGCCAGAGCCACGACTACGTCGACACCGCCCGGCACCCCGAGGCGGTGGTGCCGCCGGGCGTGCTGATCGCGCGGCCCGAGGTGCCGCTTTTCTTCGGCAATGCCGATGCCGTGTTCGCGTCGATCCGCGCGCGCATCGACGCCACGCCGGGCCTGCGGCGCATGGTGCTGAGCCTGGAAGAGTCGCCCGACCTCGACGCCACCAGCATCGAGGCGCTGTGCGACTTCGCGGCCTACGTGCGCGTGCGCGGCCTGCGCCTGTCGCTGGCGCGGGTGAAGGACGACGTGCGCGACCTGCTGGCCAAGGTGAACTCGCCCGACCTGCACGCGGAGGTGTATGCGCCTTGGAGCGTGGACGATGCGGTGCAGCCGGAAAACAGGACACCACCCCCTTCTTGATCACATGCCTCAGGAGGCCGCGTGCTCGATCGTGTTGATTTCAGTTCCTGGGTTGTGGTTTCGGCTCGCGGCTTTCGCGCAGAGCTTTGAGCCGTGGTTCCGCCTGGCCTGGTGGAATCTGACCTTCTGCCTCCAGTCGCTTGAGGCGCCGTTCATCTGCCCGATTCAGAGCATCTTTGAGCATTGCCATCTTGCGATCGTTGCAGGGTTCGCAGTCGTAGTAGCTTCCAGGGTCAGTCGTGGGTCCAAGCGCCTCGTCCAACTCCGCGGTACTGATTCTTCCCGTGGGCTCGATGCCGATAGCGAGGATTTTTCCGTTCTTGAAGGTAACGAGCGCACTGCCCTCGCATCCGGTTTCTTGCGCCTGCGGTACGAGATACGACCTCTTTGAGACCCTGCGCATATGACGTAGCGCATAGAACACGTCTTCGACCGTCAAGACCACATCCTGACAATCTAGAAAATCCTTGTTCTCCCACGCTGTTTTCCCCGACGGGTTGTCGATCTTGATCGACCTTACGAAGGCTGCCGGATAGCGCTTGTCCGCTGCGTGAACCGACAAGGCCATGAAGACGGTAGCCAGCGCTACCGCAAGAACGATGACTTTTCTCATGGCGTCGGGACCGCCAGATTCCAATTCGCACCTTGTGCCTCTGTCGTATTTTTTCTGCTGGCTTCCGGATGCCGGAATATCTCGCTCGGTGCGATCTGCATTGAGTCCTCGAGCGCTTTCACAAGCCACGAGAGCGACTGGTTCTGGGCGGTGGTCGGCGTGTCGTATACACCGTACCTTCCTCTCAATTCATCCATGGACAGTTTGTTGTTTCGTGGCGGTTGGAACCCTGCTGGTAGTCTGGCTCTGCCCACCATCTCGATGCCAATGGCCTCCATGTTGCCCGGATACCGTTCGCCGGGGGCCCTGCGCATCTCGATGCGATGCATCGGGTCCACCGCGTTCAATCCCGCAGGGTAGTCCCTTGGAGAGCACTTCCCGGTGATCAGGCACCTCGCCTTCAGCGGCCCGACATGGTTCGTGCGCTGGTAGATCGCGGCGGTCTGGTAAATGGTGCCATCGGTGTCGACAAGAAAGTGCGCGCCATTGGCCTTTGGGCGTGTGTAGCTGTTCAGCGAGGATGCTGAAGTTTCCGCGTCGGTCTGGTGCACGACGATGCCTGTGATCGTGCTCGTACGTCTACCGCGTTCGATAGCGGGGCTACGCGCATTGCGGACTTTCGCGTGAATGATCATTCCATCCGTGTCAATTTGAATTGCCATACGGCCTCCCGGAAATCAATTTCTCATTGTTGATGTGGCCACTCCGGAACATGCCGGTCATCGGCCTGCAGGCTTGCTTCGGCGCACCCGCTCACGATGATATCGATCCGAGAATTTTGATTTGTGACGGCCCGAATTGCCGCTTTTCTGCGTCACCACAGACGCGGCTTGAAGGTCGGTCAGCGCTTCACCGTCTGCCGCCTGAACTCGCCAGGACGTTGGCCCCAGCGCGGCGGCATCGCTCGACGCCACGTTTTGAGCGGGTTCGAGAAACATTCCGCCGATGCAATAGGACGGAATATGACAGTCAGGTGTCAGCAGCGATCCGCGCGGTGATGCGCAGGAATTTTTCCACGTCGGCCACCGAATTGCAGTGCAGCGGCGACACCCGCACGGTGCCCGCGATGCCGAAGGATTCGAGCATGCGCTTCGAGTAAATGCTGGTGGCCACGCGCTCGTACACGGTCACGCCGTGCTTCGCATATTCGACCACCGCCTGCGTGCAGTCGATGCGGTCGAAACCGATGCCCAGGATCAGGTCGCGCTTCGTCAGGTCCTCGTGGTCGAGGAACACTTCCACGCCGGGCATCTCTCGCATGCCGGTGGCGTTCTCGTTGCCGTCCAGCAGCAGGGCCAGCAGCGCGCGCTCGTGCAGCTCGATGTGCGTGATGCCGGCCACGAACAATGCGCGGCGGTCGGTGGCGTCGCTGAAGTGGCCGCCGAGCCAGCACACGTAGTCGACGATCTCTGTGAGCACCGCGAACTGCCAGGGCGCCGAGCTGCCCAGGTCCCAGTAGCCGGGCTTCTTGCCGGCCAGCTTGTGGTGCGGCAGCACGGCCGCGCGCTCCGACAGCCACGACAGCCCCGAGCCCCGGCAGCCGAAGAACTTGTACGGCGCGAGGTTGATGCCGTCCACCGGTGTCTTCTGCAGGTCGATGAGGCCGTGCGGCGCATGCTGCACGGCGTCGACCAGGATGTAGAGGTCGGGCTTGATCTCGCGCGCGCGGCGCACGATGGCCTCCATGTCGAGCTTGGCGCCCGAGATGTTCGACGCGTAGATCACGTTGAGCAGGCATGTGTCCTTGTCGACCAGCCGCACGATCTCTTCCACGTCGATGCCGCCGGTGACGGGGTTGCTCGGCGCCACCCGCAGCTCGCGGCCCAGGCGCTCGGCGTAGAGGCTCATCGCGTCGAAGGCGGAAGGATGTTCGAGCACGGTGGTGACCATGTTCGTGCCCGGCACGTTCTCGGCAATGGCGCGCACCATGTCGAACATGGCGCCCGAAGCGGAGAACGAGGCGTACACGCTGCCGCCCCTGGCATTGAGGATGGTGCGCAGGTCTTCGCTGCCCTTGGACTGGATGTCCTGCAGCTCGACGGCCGTGGCGTGGATGCGCTCGGCGTTGTCGGGAATGGCGTCGACCTGCGCGAAGCGTTCGACCGCCGCCTTCAGCCGGAACGATCCGCCGGCGTTGTCGAAGTACAGGCGCTCGCGCCCGTGGTGGTCATGCTCGACGCCGATGAAGCGCTGCTGCACCTCGCGCATCAGCGCATCGGAGAAGGCCAGGCCTCGCGGATATTGCTGTTGGAGTTCGGCTGCCATCGGTCAGACGCCCTTGTTGTTGGGGTTCTTGTAGATCTCGCGCACCGCGTCCGTCATCGGGAAATTCAGGTTCGCGTTCCTCGGCGGGATCGGCGACATGAACCACTTGGTGTAGAGCTGCTCGATGGCGCCGGACTTCATGAGGCCGGTGACGGTCTCGTCCACCAGCGCCTTGAATTGCGGATCGTCCTTGCGCAGCATGATGCCGTAGGGCTCCTGGCGCAGCGATTCCTTGAGGATCTTGTAGTCGCCCGGGTTGGGCGCGCTGGCGATCATGCCGGCCAATTGCACGTCGTCGAGCACGTAGGCGTCGGCGCGGCCGCTGGACAGCAGCAGGAAGCCGTCGGACGTGTCCTTGCCTGCGATCTCGTGGACCTCGATGGCGCCGTTCTTGCGCACGCCACGCAGCAGCTGGATCGAGGTGCTGCCGGTGACGGTGGCCACGTTCTTGCCGTTGAGGTCGGCGAAGGTGTTGATGCCCGAGTCCGTGCGCACCGCAGCGGTGATGTTGGTCACGAAGTGGCTGGGCGCGAAGTCGACCTGCTGCTGGCGCTGGGTGGTGTTGGTGGTGGTCGCGCAGTCGAGGTCGACCGTGCCGTTCTGCAGCAGCGGAATGCGGTTGGCCGAGTTGAGCATGGTGTAGCGCACATCGAGCTTGGACAGGCCCAGCCTGGCCTTGACCGCGTCGACGATCTTCAGGCAGATGTCGTTGGTGAAGCCGATGGAAGCGCTGTCGGAGCCGAGCTTGTACGAGAAGGGGATCTGGCTGTCGCGCCCGCCGATCTGGATGAAGCCGCTGTCCTTGATCTTCTGAAGCGTGCCGCCGTCCTGGGCGCTGGCGGCGCCGCAGGCGAAAGCAAGGGTGAGACCGAGCGCGAGGGGCAGTTTCCTGAAGTCCATGGTGGTTCCTTGAAGAGTCGATGACATTGGCTTGGGCGAATCTTCTGCCTCTCGATGAATTTCCAAAAGCGATTTTTTGTGATCGAATCGCATGAATAAAAGTGTTTCATTCGCCCATTTTCGGGACCCGCCGCCGTGATGACTTTCAAGCAACTCGAAGCCCTCTACTGGATCGCCCGGCTCGGCGGCTTCGCCCAGGCGGCCAACCAGCTGCATGCCTCGCAGTCGGCCATTTCCAAGCGGGTGCACGAGCTCGAGCTGCTGTTCGACACCGAGCTGTTCGACCGCAGCCAGCGCACCGCGCGCCTCACCGAAAAGGGCGAGGAGATGTACGTGCTCGCGCAGAAGCTGCTGGCGCAGCGCGACGCGGCCATCGAGCAGTTCGGCAAGCCCGGCGTGGTGGAGCGCCGCATCCGCATCGGCGTGACCGAGCTCACGGCCATGACCTGGCTGCCGCGGCTGGTGGGACTGATCCGCCAGCACTACCCCAAGGTGATCCTGGAGCCCGACGTGGACGACAGCCTGAAGCTGCGCGACAAGCTGCAGGCCGATGAGCTGGACCTGGTCATCGTGCCCGAGACTTTCGCCGACTCGCGCATGCCGCACAAGGTCATCGGCAAGGTCAAGAGCATGTGGATGTGCAAGCCCGGCGTGGTGCCCGCCGCAGGCACCATGCGGCTGCACGAGCTGGCGCGCCACCGCATGCTGGTGCAGGGCAACAGCTCGGGCACCGGCCGCGCCTACGACGCCTGGATGAAGGAACAGGGCGTGCAGCCGGCCGACGTGATCGTGGTGAGCAACCTGGTGGCGCTGACCGGGCTCACCGTGTCGGGCCTGGGCGTGAGCTACCTGCCGCGCCAGTGCCTCGAGCCGCTGGTGGCGGCCGGCATGCTCGCGGTGATCGACGTGACGCCCGCGCTGCCGCTGGTGCACTACGTGGCGATGCACAAGGGCGAGCACCGCAGCGCCCTCACCTCGTCGATCGTGATGCTGGCGCAGGAGTGCTGCGACTTTTCAAGGATGTTCCAGGCGCAGCCGGCGGAGGAAGACGAGGTGCGCGCTGCGGCTGAGGGCTAGGTGGGGGGCGGAGGCAGAGGCCAGCGCGGGCCCGCGCATGTCCTGCCGCGCCGCACAAGAAAAAAGGCCGGGTCAATGCCCGGCCTTGTGTCTCGCGCAGTGAGCTGCCGAGCCCTATTTCACCGCCAGCGAAGCGCGGTAGTCCAGGGCGTACGCGAGCTTGCCGGGCTTGGCGGCCGTCATCGGCGTGTTCAGGTCATTGAAGGTCACGGTGTCGAAGGTCGAGAGCTTGCCCATCTGCAGCGCCGTCAGGCCCGACGAACCGATGATGGTGGTGTCCGGCGTCGCGTTCATCAGGCCCGAGGCCGCCTGGATGGCCTGCAGGTAGCTCGTCGCATCGGTCAGCTTGTAGGCCGAGAGCTTGAGGCTCTGCGGCGCGGCCTGCAGCCATTCGGACCAGTAGAACTCCAGGAACTCGGTGCTGTTGGCCGGCTGCTTGTAGCCGAGGTCGCGAGTGAAGTACAGCAGCGCGCGGTACGGGTCGTCCTTCAGGCCGTTGCTCAGGCCCAGCAGCGGCGGCAGTTCGGCCGGCGTGATGGCGCTGCCGTCGGGCAGCTTGAGCCACACGAACTTGTTCTGGCGCATCGTGCGCCAGAAGCTGGCGTTGTTCAGGTCCATGTAGTGGCCCTTCTTCACCACCTTGACCTTGACTTCGGGGCCGCCGCCGTTCGGCGCTTCCCAGAAGCTGGTGAGGGTATGGTGGCCGTCCGTCAGGTACAGCACGCCGCGCGGGCCGACCACGGCGGACTTCAGCGCCGTGATGTCGAAGGCATTCTTGGTCGAGCAGGTGAAGCTGCCGGGGTCGGTCAGCAAGGAAGTACCCGCGATGACCGTCGAGCCCTTGGCACCGTCGGTCAGGCCCACGGCTTCGCAGTAGTCGTCGAATTCCTTCTTCCACTGCGTCGAGTCGTTGCCGGCCGAATCCTTGGTCTTGCGGTAGCGCCCCTGCTTGTAGTAGATCTGGTCGTAGCCGATGGCCGGCTGCGTGGGATGCGCGTCGCCGATGCGGATGTCCATGGCGCTGCCAACGGTGGCCGACGCATAGGTATTGCTCACCGCCGGCACCGGCAACGCCCGGCACACACCCGAGATATGCGTAGCCGCCACGCCCGTGCTCGCAGCCGAGCCGATGTAGTACGCCGTCTGCTTGCCCACGGGCAGCAGCACGCGTCCGATCTTCTGGCTGTCGACCCACTGGCCGGCGACGAGGCCGTTCATGCCGCTGACGGTGGAGGTCGCCGCGCCGCCGATGCCGGCGTTGACGCTGAGCTTGACGTCGTTGTCGATGATGTCGGTCTGCAGCAGGTTGGCGCCGATCGACACGAAGTTGCGCTGCGTGCGGCCGGTGAGTGCGCCGGTGGCGGGGTCGAGCTCGGGCTGGCTGCACAGCCACTCGCCGTCGAGTGCGGTGGCGGCCAGCGCGGTGGTCGCGCTCTGCAGCACCCAGGTGCCGGTGCGGAAGCTGCCGTCGGCGGCGGTGGTTGCGAATTCGTCGGCGAGCAGCGTGGCCGCGCCCGACTGCGCGTTGACCATGACGCGGCCGATGCGCTGGCCGGCCAGGGTCAGCGCCAATGCGCCGGGGTAGGTCTTCTGGTCGCCTTCGGCGGCGAGCAGGCCGGCCTGGCCGCCGCTGCAGCCGTCGGCATAGGCCTGGCCCATGCAGGCACGCACGCTGCCGTCGGCCTTGATGCTCAGCTGGCCGAAGTCGGATGCGGGAGCGCCCTGCACCATGCCCTTGGCGTTGTACGCGCTGGTGAGCTTGATGAAGTTGTACACGCCGGCCAGGCGCGACACGTCGGCCACGCCCTGGTTCGACGCGGCGATCTCGCCCTGCAGCACCGCGCCGTTGCCCGCCTTGAGGTTGGGCACCTGCGCCAGCGAACCGCTGAGCAGGCTGCCGTCGAGCTGGAAGCGCAGGCTGAGCTTGGGCAGCGCCGCGACCAGCGCGTCGGGCACGCCGGTGCCTGCGACGGCCGCGAAGTTGCTGGCCAGCAGCGAGCCATCAGGCTGCGTGGCGTAGCTTGCGCTCACCGAGCCCGCGAGGCCGAAGCGTGAATCGACGAAGCGCAGCGTGAGCTTGCCGGTGGCAGGCTGGTCGAGCGCGATGGACACGGTGTCGCCGAAGCTGGCCGTGCCCGAATACTGCGAGCCGCCCACCAGCGGCTGCAGGGCCACGGCGGCCGGCGCGGGCTGATTGTTGCTGTTGTTGCCGCCATTGCCGGCCGAAGGGCCGCTGGCCGGGAAGAAAGTACCTCCTCCTCCACCACCGCCGCCGCCACAGGCCGCGAGCGAAATGGCCGCGATGCCGGCCAGGCCCGCGACGCGGGCGCGGGTCCATTTATTTTTTGTCATGTGAGTCCACAGAAAGGGGCTGAACACCCGGGACAAGCCTTGGCCCCGGGGCTGCTGGAAGTGGCCCGATTCTGTGAACTTAAGGTGACAACTTTGTGAATAACCGTGAGCAACGGCCTCCGCCGATGAACGGCCTAGGCCGCGCGCGTCAGCATCCGCCCCGCGCGCGCCAGCACCCGCGCCTCGGTCTCGCCGCCGCGATAGGCCAGCACACCGTTCACGAACACCCGCTCCACGCCCAGGCTCACGCCATGCGGCTGGTCGTAGGTGGCGGTGTCGGCAATGGTCTCGGGGTCGAACACGACCACGTCGGCCATCGCACCCACGCGCAGCAGTCCACGGTCGGCGATGCGCAGGTTGCGCGCGGTCATGCCGGTCATCTTGTGCACGGCCTGCTCCAGCGTGAACAGCCGTCGCTGGCGCCAGTAGCGCGCGAACACGCGAGGGAAAGCGCCCCACAGCCGCGGATGCGGATGCCGGTCGTGCGGCAGGCCATCGCTGCCGATCATGGTGAGCGGATGCGCAATGACGCGCTCCACGTCTTCCTCCTGCATCTGGAAGTAGCAGGCGCCGCCGGGCTTCAGCCGCAGGCAGGCTTCCTTCTCGGTGGTGCCCCATTCGCGCGCGATGTCGGAGATGAGGCGGCCCGTCATCTCGGGATGCGGGTCGGACCAGGTGAGCAGCACATCGATCACGCCGTCGACCAGGTCCTCGCGCAGCACGGTCGAGCCGGCCACGTAGGGGTACACGTCCATCGCGATCTTCTGGCGCCGCGCGAACGACTCGATCAGCGGCAGCGTCTCCCTGGTGCGGCCCCAGTTGGCCGGGCCGGCGCACTTGTGGTGCGAGATGACCAGCGGCACGCCGGCCTCGAAGGCGCAGTCGCCGGCCTCGTGCAGCGCCTCGATGATCTGCTGCATCTCGCTGCGCAGGTGCGTGGCGTACACGCCGCCGTGGCGGGCCACCACGCGCGCCAGCGCCGTGACCTCTTCGGTCGGCGCGGCAAAGGCTTCTTCATAGAACAGGCCGGACGACATGCCGTGCGCGCCGTCGGCCATGCAGCTGTCGAGCAGCGCTTCCATGCGCGCCAGTTCTTCGGCGCTCGCGGGCCGGTCGAGCGCTTCCATGGCCGCGAAGCGCAAGGTGGTGTGGCCCACCAGCGCGGCCACGTTGAGCGCGGGTTGCGTCGCATCGACCGCGGCGCAATACTCGGCCATGCTCGCGTGCCTGAACGAATCGGCGCCCAGCAGCGTGAGCGGCGGCAGCGATTGCGGCGTGCGGTAAGGCGCGAGCGAAATGCCGCAGTTGCCCGTCACCACGGTG
This sequence comes from Variovorax sp. MPBD4-3, assembly GCF_058809745.1. Lineage (NCBI taxonomy): Bacteria > Pseudomonadati > Pseudomonadota > Betaproteobacteria > Burkholderiales > Comamonadaceae > Variovorax > Variovorax sp. MPBD4-3. Next base: position 3,499 of record NZ_JBXASW010000068.1, on the reverse strand, counting down.
GTGATGCCCTGCGACACCTTGGGCAGGCACAGCGGGTCGCGCAGCACGATGGCATCGTCGTGCGTGTGCGCATCGATGAAGCCGGGCGCGATGACCTTGGCGCGGCAGTCGACGATGTCGATGTCGGCCGGCGCCAGGCCTTGGGGCAGCCGCCCGCGCAGGCCCTCGCCGAGCGCGACGATGCGGTCGCCCTGCAGCAGCACGTCGCCGGGCCACGAAGGCCCGCCCGAGCCGTCGACCACCAGGCCGCCTTCGAGCAGCACGGCCTTCGATGATGCGTTGTTGTCAGCCATGCTTGACACCCCCGCCGTCCCAGCTCTGCAGCGGATGCGTGGTCGCATCGATGCCGTGCCGCTGGAACGCATCGCGCGCGCGCTGCAGGCGCTGCACCGCGGGCTCGCCGCGCCGCTGCGCCACCAGCACCGTCAGTATCTCGATGGCCGTGAGGTGCGTCAGGTAGGCGTCGATGCCCACGTGCATCACCGCGTCGTCGGGCACCGACAGGCCCAGAAGAAAGTCGGCCTTGGCCGCGAGCGCCGTGCCGGGCCGCGTGAGCGCGACCACCTTGGCGCCCTGCCCGCGCGCGATGTCCACCGCGTCGAGCAGCGACGGCATGCCGCCCACGTGCGATATGGCGATGACCACGCCGCCCGGGCGCTGCGCCGCGCCGGCCACCTGCTGCAGGTGGTAGTCGGCCCAGGCATTGGCCGACAGGCCCAGGCGGAACAGCCGCGCCTGCAGGTCGTTGGCCATGAACCACGATGTGGCGCCCGCGCCGTACAGGTCCACATGCGGCGCCGCCGCGATGGCCGCCACCGCGCCGTCGAGCACCTGCATGTCGAGCTGCCCGCGCACGCCCGAGACCGATGCCGCCGCGCTGCGCGCGATCTTGCCGACCACTTCATCGGCCGCGTCCTCGATGTTCACGCGGCGGTGCAGCGGCGAGCCGCCGAGCGCCAGCTCCTGAGCGAGCGCGAGCTTGAACTCGCGCAGCCCGGCAAAACCGAGGTCGCGGCAGGTGCGCATGATGGTCGGCACCGAGCTGCGCGAGCGCTCGGCCAGCTGTTCGAAGCTCTCTTCGAGCACGCGGTCGGGGTCTTCGAGGATCAGGTCGAGAATCGCGCGCCGCGTCGCCGGGGCGTCGCTGCGTATCTGCGCGATTTTCTGGAGCAAGGAGGGGGTCATCGCGGCGTGCTCAGAAGTGCATGGCGACGGCGTCGCTCACGCGGTAGTCGTTCTCGACCACCGGCATCCAGTGCCATTTGTCGAAGGTGGTGCAGGGGTGCGAAATGCCGAGGCCGACACGGTCACCCACCTTGGGCGCCTCGGCTTCTTCGCTCGCATCCCAGCGCAGGTAGGCGTGCTGGTCGTTCAGCGCGGTGATCTTCCAGCCGGCGGGCACAGCCTGCGGCTGCAGCACGCCGCGCGCGGCGCGGGCGATGGGAACCGGCAGCGCGAGGTCGAAGGAGATGTCGCGCTTGCCCACCGCCAGGATCGCCAGGCCGGGCTCGGGGCGCGATTGCACCGTGGCCCACACTTCCATCGCCGGCACCAGGCTTTCGCCGCAGCCGCAGCCCAGGCGCTCGTCGACCGCGCTCACCATGCGCTTGTAGAAGCCATGGTCGTGCGTGACGTAGCAGCCCGAGCGCAGCAGGCCGCGCACCGGCGCGCCGAGCGCCGGCTTGAGCCGGCCCGCCACGAGGTCGAAGATGGCCGAGCCGCCGGCCGAGACCAGCACCTCGTCGGTCTCGAACAGTTTCCCGGTATCGCAATGGCGCGCAACGGCTTCCACGCGGTCCATCAGCGCCTTGGCATAGGCCGCGTCGGGCTCGCTCTGGCCGGTGGCGCCCTGCCCTTCGTAGCATTCGATGCCCACCAGCTTGACCGCATCGCTGGCACGCAGCCGCGTGGCCAGCGCCACGGCTTCCTCATGCGTGCGGCAGCCGGTGCGGGCGCCCTCCACGCCGATCTCGATCATCACCTCGAAGGGCACGCTGGCGGGATGGCGGTTCGACCAGTCCTCGATCAGCGCGAGCTGCGCCAGCGAATCGACCAGGAACACGATGCGCAGGTCGGCATGCTGGCTCAGCAGCATCTGGATGCCCGCCAGGTCTTCGTCGCTCACCACCTGGTTGGCGATGACCGTGCGGCGCGCGCCGGCCGCCACGCCCACGGCCAGTTGCGTGACCGTGGCGAAAGTCAGGCCCCAGGCGCCGGCGTCGAGCTGGCGCTGGAACAGCTGCGGCGACATGGTGGTCTTGCCGTGCGGCGCGAGGTCGATGCCCCACTCGCGCACGCGCGACTGCATCCAGGCCAGGTTGTGCTCCAGCGCCTCGCGCTTGAGCACGGCCAGCGGCAGCGGCAGGTCGCCGGCGAGCACGTTCCATCCGGCGGCGCCGACTTCGCTGCGGCGGCGCGGCGCCTGCGTGCGCGGATAGCCCTTGAAGTTGCTGCCCAGCAGCGGGTCGGTGAAATCGTTGGCGGCGGTCATGGAGGTCATGCGGCGATGTTGGATGGAAGTTCTCTGGTTCGGATGCAGGCGCTGTAGTGTCCTGCCGAAATTTCTTCGAGCGGCGGCACGGCCTGGGCGCAGGCTTCGATGGCATGCGGGCAGCGCGTGCGGAACACGCAGCCCGAGGGCGGCGAGATGGGGCTGGGAATGTCGCCCTTCAGCGCGATGCGCTCGGTCGCCACCTCGGGGTCGGGCTTGGGGCTGGCGGCCAGCAGCGCGCGGGTGTAGGGGTGCGCGGGGCGCGCGAACAGCTCGTCGGTGGTGGCGACTTCCATCACCTTGCCCAGGTACAGCACCACCACCCGGTCGCACAGGTACTCGACCACGTCGAGGTCGTGCGAGATGAAGAGCATCGTCAGGCCGAGGCGCTCGCGCAGGTCGGCCAGCAGGTTGATGACCTGCGACTGGATGGAAACGTCGAGCGCCGACAGCGGCTCGTCGGCCACGATGAATTCGGGCTCCACCGCCAGCGCACGCGCCACGCCGATGCGCTGGCGCTGCCCGCCCGAGAACTCGTGCGGAAAACGGCTCGCATGCTCCGCGCGCAGGCCCACGGTTTCCAGCAGCTCGGCGATGCGCTTGTCGCGCGCGACGGCGCCCTTGTGCAGGCCGTGCGTGGAGAGCGCCTCGCCGAGGATGGCGCTGATGCGCATCTTGGGGTTCAGGCTCGCGTACGGGTCCTGGAAGATGATCTGCAGCTTGCTGCGCAGCTTGCGCATGCGCTCGCCCGACAGCGCGCCGATGTCGTCGCCGCGGTACAGCACCTGGCCGCCGGTGCGCTCGAGCAGCCGCAGCACGGTGCGGCCGATGGTACTCTTGCCCGAGCCCGATTCGCCGACGAGGCCCAGCGTTTCGCCGGGCTGGATCGCGAAAGACACGTCGTCGACCGCGCGCACCGGGCGGTCGCTGCTGCCGAAGTATTTCTTGAGTCCGCGGACTTCGATGAGGGGGGCGGCGGTGGTCATCGTGGGTATTCGGTATTGGCTC
>NZ_JBXASW010000067.1:0-31377 GCF_058809745.1 Variovorax sp. MPBD4-3 | reverse complement strand
GGGTGCTCCCCGCAGCGAAATAAAGGAGGAGGCCGCAGGCCGGGGGACATTCGCGGAGGGGAGCACCCGGTGGCCTGGGCACGCACCCCGAACAACGAACAGCGAACTAACGCCGCGGCTCCACCACAGGAAACATGGGCTCGAAGGTATCGAGCATCGACATCAGCTCAGCCAGCTTGGCCCGGTCGCCTTCGATCTTCACCTTCCCGGTCAACACGGCAGCCGGAAAGCTCGTCTCCTTCAGCGTCACCGCATCGAGCGTGGCCCGGCTCAACGTCACCGTGGCGTCGGCCCCCGGCTGCTGCCCCGCGATGTGCGTCAAAGCAGAGTTCTCCAGCGTCAACACGAACTGCTGGTTCGAATCGGTGAAGTTCCAGTTGATGACCAGCTTCTTGCCCTCCGCCTTGGCCGCGTCGAGCCGCACACCCAGGAAATCGAAGAACAGGTCGTTGCTCACCGCCTTGAGCGTGTCAGCGTTCGCGCTGCTGCCGATCGAAATCTTCGGTACGCCATTGCGCAGCTCCATCGCGCCCACCAGGTAGGCGCTGCGCCAGGTGCCGGCCTCCGACTGATAGCCCAGCTGCTCCAGCGCATCGGCGCCCAGTTCGCGGGCCGCGCGGTTCGACGGGTCCGCGTACACCACCTGGTTCATCGCGCTGGCCACCCAGCGGAACTCGCCCTTGCGGAAATCGTCGCGCGCACGCGCGATCACCGCGTCGGCGCCGCCCATGTACTCGAGCGTCTTCTTCGCATACGCCACCGGCGGCAGCGGATCCAGGTTGGCGGGGTTGGCGTCGTACCAGCCCAGGTACTTCTGGTAGACCGCCTTGGCGTTGTGGCGCAGCGTGCCGTAGTAGCCGCGCGCCGACCACTCCTGCGACAGGCTCGCGGGCATGCGCAGCGTCTCGGCGATGTCGGCCGCGGCGTAGCCCTGGTTCAGCAGGCGCAGCGACTGGTCGTTGATGAACTTGTACATGTCGCGCTGCTTCTTCAGCAGGTCGACGATGCGGTCCTGCCCGAAGGTGGGCCAATGGTGCTGCGCGATCAGCACGTCGGCCTTGCCGCCGAAGGCCACGCGCGCCTCGTCGATGTACTTCGACCACAGGTTGCCGTCGCGCACCTCGGCGCCGCGGATCGTGTACAGGTTGTGCATGTTGTGCGTCACGTCTTCCGCCATGTTCAGCACGCGAAACTGCGGCAGGTACATGAGCATTTCCGAAGGCGCCTCGGAGCCCGGCACCAGGTGGAACACGAACTGCACGCCGTCGATGGTGCGCGCCTCGGTCGGCTTGTCGATGCTGGCCGTGGGCGCAATCAGCGTCACCGTGCCGCGCGCCAGCGCCTTGCCCAGGCCCGTGTCGACCTGCCCGCGCACGCCCGGCGGCAGCAGCGAGCCGAACTGGTACTGCGAGCGCCGGCTCATCGCGTTGCCCGCGAGGATGTTCTCGGCCACCGCGGTTTCCATGAACCCGGCGGGCGCCAGCACCTGCACCTTGCCGGCGGCCACGTCGGCCTCGGTGGTCACGCCCTTCACGCCGCCGAAGTGGTCGGCATGGCCGTGCGAATAGATCACCGTGCCCACCGGCTTCATCGGCCGGTGCTGGTAGTACAGGTCGAGCGCGGCGCGCGCGGTCTCGGCGGTCAGCAGCGGGTCGATGACGATCAGCGAGCTGTCGCCTTCGACGATGGTCATGTTCGCCAGGTCGAAGCCGCGCACCTGGTAGACCCGGTCCGTCACCTGGAACAGCCCGTGCATGGCGTTCAGCTGCGCCTGCCGCCACAGGCTGGGGTTGACGGTGTCCGCGGGCGCGTCGGCCTTGAGGAAGTCGTAGGGCTTCATGCTCCACGCCGGGCGCGGGCCGGCGCCGGGCACCAGCGCGTCGGGCACGGTGGCGATGAAGCCGCGCATGGCGTCTTCGAAGTCGCGGCGATCGGCGAAGGGCAGCGTCTTCGCCATGTCGGCGTTGGCCTGCAGCGTGGAAGGCTCGGGCGGCTTGGGGGCCGTCTGCGCGGAAACCGGCGGGGCACCCAGCATGCAGGCCAGCGCGACGAACCCGGCTGTACGGGAGAGGGAGGAAATCATGGCGCGATTCTCCGAACCGCTGAAAGCATTGGCAAATGCAAAATATGAGGTCTGATCTTCAGGAATTTGCAAAATGCAGCTGCGCCAGCTCCAGCATCTCGTCGCCCTCGCGGACCAGGGCAGCTTCGGCCGTGCGGCCCAGGCCGTGCACCTGTCGCAGCCCGCGCTCTCGCGCAGCATCGACACTCTTGAAGAAGGCCTGCAGGCCCGCCTGATCGACCGCGCCTACGGCACCGTGCGCTTCACCCAGGCCGGCGAGCTGGTGCTGGCCCGCGCCCGCGAGCTGCTGGCCGATGCCGCGCAGATCGAGCGCGACGTGCTGCAGCTCGAAGGCCTGGCCATCGGCAGCCTCGCGGTGGGCCTCGGGCCGTTCGCGGCCGGCACGCTGGGGCGCATGGCCCTGTCGCTCATGGCCCAGCGCCATCCGCAACTGCTGATGCGCATGGAAGTGGCCGACACCGCCAGCCTGTGCGAGCGCCTGCATCGTCGACAGCTCGACCTGTTCATCGCCGACACGCGCGACCTGAACAAGCAGCCCGGCCTGAAGCTGGCGCGGCTGCCCGACGTGCCGGTGTCGTTCTTCGTGCGGCCGAAGCATCCGCTGCTCAGGCTGAAGCAGGTCACGCTCGAGAGCCTCATGGACTACCCCGTGGCCGGCCCGCAGTTGCCGGCCGAGGTGGCGTCGCAGTTCGACCGGCAGGCCAGGCGCGGCAAAAGCGTCACAGGCGGTAAGGGCGTCAAGGGCGGCGACCGCAGCCTGTTCAACGTGAGTTGCGACGACGCGGGCACGCTGCGGCACCTGGCGCTCACGGCCAACGCTGCCATCCTTGCGCCGCTGGCGCCCGCGCCGGGGCACGAAACCGGCGCGCTGGTGCCGCTGCCGGTGGCCGGCCTCACGGGCATGCAAACGCATTACAGCCTCGTGACGCTCGCAGGGCGTACCCTCTCGCCTGCGGCCACCGCCTATTCCCGGTTGGTGACCGAGTTGATGAGCCCCGCCAAGCAGCCCCCGGGTCGCTGAGCCAAAATGGCCTTCTGCCCTCCAAGCCCTCGCAGCCTTTTTCAGTGACCACTCTCCGCCGGGCCCAGCCGCCCTCCTTTTCTCCCGACGAGTTTCGTGAAGCGCTCGGCATGTTCGCCACCGGCGTCACCATCGTCACCGCCCGGGCGGCCGACGGCACGCTGGTCGGCCTCACGGCCAACTCCTTCAATTCCGTCTCGCTCGCGCCGCCGCTGGTGCTGTGGAGCCTGGCGCGCGCGGCCGGATCGATGCCCGCGCTCAGCGCCGGTTCGCACTACACCGTCAACATCCTGGCGGCCAGCCAGAAGGCGCTGGCCGAACGCTTCGCCACCAAGAACATCGACCGCTGGGCCGACGTGGCCTTCACCGAAGGCCTGGGCGGTGCGCCCGTGCTGGCCGGCGCCGCCGCGAGCTTCGAGTGCTTCAACCGCAGCCGCTACGACGAAGGCGACCATGTGATCTTCGTCGGCGAAGTGGAGCGCTGCACGCACGACATCGGCGCCTCGCCGCTGCTGTTCCACGGCGGGCGCTTCTACACGGAACACCCCTTGTGACCCTGCGCCCTGCGCTGATGGCCGTCCTGCTGCTCGCAGCGCAGGCCGGCATGGCGCAGGAAGCGGGCGGGCCGCTCAAGCAGAACTGGTTCGACGACCCGTTCTTCCAGGTGTCGGCGGGCCTGCCGGCCTGCCCAATGCCCGAGGGGCCGTTCTATACCGCCGAAGAACGCCGCGTGCAAACCCATTCGCGGCTGGAACGCGGCACCAGCTGCTGGCTGGCCGGCAAGTGCACCGACAGCAACGCCTACCGCTACGACAAGCCGCTGGCGCCCAAGGTGCGCGCCGCGCTGCGGGCGGTGCCCGGCGTGGACAAGGGCAGCGTGTGGGTGATGATCCAGCGGCGCTGGGTGTACCTGCAGGGCTGCGTGCCCAACGCCGCGCTGGCAAAAAGACTGGAGCGCACCGCCCGCGCCCTGCCCGACGTCGAGGCCGTGGTGCCCGACCTGATGGTGGGCACGCGCGGCAAGCCGCCCTACCCGCTGGCCGCGCAGTGACAGGCCCGGGGCGCTAGAGCGCCGACTCGTGCCAGTGCCGCAACAGCAGCCGGCCGATGGCGCTCACCGCCAGGAAGAACACGAAGCCCAGCAGCGTCGCCGCGATCACCTCGGCGAACAGCAGCGCGGTGTACATGCGCCCCTGCGCGAACACGATCTGCACGCCCAGGCCGCCTTCGGCATTGCCGGAGCCGATGATGAACTCGCCCACGATGGCGCCGATCACCGACAGCCCCGCCGAGATGCGCAGCCCCGCGAAGATGTGCGGCAGCGCGCCCGGCAGCCGCAGTTTCCAGAACGACACCAGCCCGCCCGCGCGGTGCAGCGCGAACAGCTCCGCCAGGTTGCGCGAGGTGGAGCGCAGGCCCAGCATCGTGTTGTTGATGATCGGGAACAGCGACATGATGAAGCTCACGATCACCACCGACAGCTCGTTGTAGCCGAACCAGAGCACGATCAGCGGCGCGATCGCCACCACCGGCACGGTCTGCAGCAGCACCGCATACGGATACAGGCTGCGCTCCAGCAGCCGCGACTGCGCCAGCACGGCCGCCCCCGCGATGCCGAGCACGATGGCCATTGCGTAGCCCAGCAGCGCCTCCTTCAGCGTCGACAGCGTGGCGCCGATCAGCACGCCGGCGTTCTCCGCCGTGGCGGCCGCCACTTCCTGCGGCGACGGCAGCAGGTAGCCCTTGCCCTGGTAGACGGTGGCGCTCAGCAGCCACCAGAGGCCGATGGCCAGCAGCGCGACCACCAGCACCGGGGCGGCGTTGCGCGCGAAGGCTGCGGCGGGGGAAGAAATGGATCCTTGCGTCATCGCCGTCTCCTCACGCCACCGCCTGTGCGCGATGCTGCGCGCGCAGCACCGCCGTCACCTGCCCGGTCAGCGCCGCGAAGCCCGCGCTGGCGCGCAGCTCCGGCGCGCGCGGGAATTCGAAAGGCACGTCGATCACGTCGAGGATGCGCCCCGGCCGCGGCGACATCACCACCACCCGGTTCGACAGGTACACCGCCTCGTGCACGTTGTGCGTCACCAGCACGCCGGTGAAGCCGGCCTGGCGCCACAGCGACGACAGCTCTTCCTGCAGCACGTCGCGCGTGAGTTCGTCGACCGCCGCCAGCGGCTCGTCCAGCAGCAGCAGCCCCGGCCGCAAGGCCAGCGCGCGCGCCAACGACAGCCGCATGCGCATGCCGCCCGAAAGCTGGTGCGGGTACGACTTCTCGAAGCCGGCGAGCCCCACCAGCTTCAGCGCCTCGGCCGCGCGGGGCCGGTAGCTGGCCGGCGCGTGGCCTTCGAGCTCCATCAGCAGCTGCGCGTTGCGCTCAACCGTGCGCCAGGGCAGCAGCGCGGCTTCCTGGAACACGAAGGCGGTCTCCATGCCTTCGGGCCGGGTGCAGCGCCCGGTGCTCGGCTCCACGAGCCCCGCCATGATGCGCAGCAGGGTCGACTTGCCGCAGCCCGAAGGCCCGACGATGGAGACGAACTCGCCCGGGCGCAGCGCGAAGTCGACCGTGTCCAGCGCCAGCAACCCGCCATCCTTGCGCGTGTCGAAACGCTTCGACACGCCCTCCAGCCCGACGGCCGCGCCGCTCATGGGGCGCAGCCCGGCACCAGCGTGCGGTCGTAGCCCTGCTTCGCGTCGAAGTTCGCCGGCAGGAAATTCACGCTGCGCAGCTGGCCCGCCAGCTCGTTCCAGCGCGCGTCGCTCATGCAGCCGATGCGGCCCAGGTCGTGGGAGATCAGCGTCTCGATCATTTCCTTGTTGGCCGCGTCGTAGATCTCGGGCGTCATCTGCTTGTTCATGCCGGTGATCAGCGGCTTGAGTCCCTGCGGGTTGCGCACGTAGTTGGCCCAGCCCTTCTGCACTGCCGCGATGGTGGCCTTCACCAGCGCGGGGTTCTTGCGGATCATGTCGTCGGTGGTGAAGAGCACGTCGTACGGCCGGTAGCCCAGCGACGCCAGCGTGATCTGCTGCACCTGCACGCCGGCCGCGGCCATGCGCGCGGGCAGGAAGAGCGAGTAGCCCTGCTGCACCATCTTCGGGTCGTTGCGGAACAGGCTGAGGTCGCCGCTCACCGGGATCTCGCGCGTGCCGGCGAGCTTGTACTGCTTCTTCGTCCACTCCCAGTAGGCGTTGCCGAGGTTCACCGCAAAGGTGCGGCCCTGCAGGTCGGTGATGGACTTCACCGCCGGGTCGGCGTGATAGACCAGCGTGTAGGGCACATAGTCGAGGTGCGCGAACACCGCGCGCACCGGCGCGCCGCGCAGGCGGGCCAGCAGCACGTCGTCGGCGTTGCCGATGCCGAACTCGGCCTGGCCCGAGGCCACCTGCGGAATGGTCTGGATCTTCGGGCCGCCCTGCAGCACGCTGATCTCGATGCCGGCCTCCTTGCCGAGCTTGTCCTGCTGGGCCTGCCAGTAGCCGGCCTGGTCGGGCTGGGCGAACCAGTTGCTGAGGATGCGCACCGGCTTGGGTGCATCCGCGGCCTGTGCGGAAAGAGGCAGCACCGCCGCCAGCGCCAGCGCCAGCGGGATTGCGATACGAAGGGCGGAAGAAATCATGATGCGGACACCTTGAGCCAGGGAAGTTGCGCCGCCGTGTAGCGGAAGGTCTGGAACACGCTGTTCTGCCGGCCGGGCACGTATTTGCGCGCGGCTTCGTCGGGGTATTCGGCGAACCAGGGAATCACGTACTCCCACACCACCTCGCCGGCCGGCGTGACCTCGAACAGGCGCCCGGTGGCCGACTCGGTGACGTGCGTGTTGCCGTTGGGCAGACGCTGCGCGCTGCCCATGTAGGCGGTGTAGAACGCGTTGACCAGTTCGTCCGCGTACTGCCACACGACCTCGTTGGAGGCCGGGTCGATTTCGAGAACGCGGGAGAACGCCACATGCTTGCCGGTGCGGAAGTTGCCGTTGTCGAAAGCAAGAATGTTGCCGTTGTCCAGCGCGACCGGCGCATGCTGGTGCGACAGCACCGACGGCGGAATGTGCAGCTTCACGCCGCCCGTGGCGCGGTCGACGCCCACGATGCCCGAGGTGGTGCGCAGGCTCATGAGCACCAGCCCCTCGCGCGTCACGTCCAGGCCGTTCACCAGCGGCCAGTGGGTGCGGCCGAAGCCGGGGTGGATGGGGAAGTCTTCCGGCTTCAGGTGCTCCCAGGCCTTCCATTCCCACACCAGCTTGCCGTCGCGGTCGACCTCGCGGATCACGTCGCCGTACATCGTCTCGTCGGGGCCGTGCGCCGTGCCGCCGGGCACGCGCTCGGCAAAGCCGGGCGGCACGGGCGCGCAGCCTGCGTACAGCAGGTGGCCGTTGGCCAGCCAGCGGGCGTCGTGGTGGTGCGTCGGATCCTGGTAGCGCCAGACGATCTCGCCCGCGGGCGTGGCCTCGTAGAAATCGCCGCCGTGCCACAGCGACCAGGCGCCGTAGATCTCGGGCGAATCGGCGTGGTTGCCGTTGTAGCCAAGGTTGCCGTTGGGCAGGATCACGGCCGCGCGGCCCGGGCGCACCGGCATCTTCCACTGGTGCGCGACGCGGCCCTCGATGTCGATCAGGTAGACGTTGCCGTCGTCGGTCTGCGGCGCGATCAGGGTGTAGCCGCCGGCGCTGAGCGCCGGGTCGTGGGCGATCAGGCCGACGCCGCGGCGGCGCTGGGTGATCTGGTCTACGGTGGTGGTGGGCACGGAACGAACCTCGGGGAGATTGAAGAATGGCGCGAATGTAGGCCGCATCGCCCGTCAGGAAAATCTGTTTGTTTTGTACGGTGCGTATGGAAATTCCATACACTCTCCGGCCATGCGCGCCATCTCCCAGACCTTCCGCTGTTTCGACGAAGTGGCCCGCCGCGGCTCGGTGCGCAAGGCCGCCGAGGCGCTGCACCTCACGGCGGCCGCCGTGCACCAGCAGGTGCTCAACCTCGAGGAACAGGTGGGCACGCCGCTGTTCGACCGGCTGCCGCGCGGCATGCAGCTCACCACGGCCGGCGAGATCATGGTGGCCGCCGTGCGGCGTGGCCAGCGCGACTTCGACAACGCCCTGGCCCAGGTGGAAGACTTGCGGTCGCTGCGGCGCGGGCACATCAACCTGGCGGTGTCGCATTCGTCGGCCGAGCAGCTGGTGCCCGAGGTCATCGAGGCCGCCATGAAGCACTACCCCGGCGTGACCTACAGCGTGCGCTCGGGCAGCGGCGAGAACATCCTGAAGTGGGTGGCCAACGGCGAGTCGGACATCGGCTTCTGCCTGCGCCGCAAGCCGCCGCCCGGCGTGGAAGAGATCCGCGCGTTTCCGCAGCACCTGGGCCTGGTCACGCCGCCGGGCCATCCGCTCACGACGGCCAGCAAGCTGCCGCGGCTGCGCGACTGCCTCGACCATCCGCTGATCCTCATGACGCCCGACACCGAGCTGCGCGCCATGGTCGACCAGATCGACCACCGCGAGCACCGCAAGGTGCGCCCGCTGGTGGAGACCAGCTCGGTCGCGATGGTGCGGCGCCTGGTGGCCGGCGGCACCGGCATCGGCTTTCTCATTCCGGAGAACGTGGCCGAGGACGTGGAGCGCGGCACGCTGGTGTGGACCGGCCTGGCCGACGCGGGGGCGCGCTCGTTCAGCTGCCTCTACCAGCGCGCCGGCCAGACCACGGCGGTGGCCATGGGCATGTTCCTGCAGTTCCTGGAAGCCGCGCTGCTGGCCATCGAGAAGCGCTTCGAGCGGCAGGCGCCGCTGCCGTCGCTGAACGGCTTCGCGCAGTGAAAACGCCGGCGCGATACGATCATCGGACGAATTACGCGGCTTTTTTCCAGCCGCGACCGACCGACAGCAGCGAATGATCCAGCGCAAGACCCACCTCGACTCCCTCGCCATCGGCCTCCTGATCGCCTGCTGCGCGTTCTGGGGACTCCAGCAGATCCTCATCAAGACCACCGTGGCCGAGGTGCCGCCGATGTGGCAGGCCTCGATCCGCATGGTGGGCGCCACCGCGCTGCTGTGGCTGTGGTGCGTGTGGCGGCGCGTGCCGCTGTTCGAGCGCGACGGCACGCTGTGGCCGGGGCTGCTGGCCGGGCTGCTGTTCTCGGGCGAGTTCGCGGGCATCTACCTGGGGCTGCAGAACACCAGCGCGTCGCGGCTCACGGTGTTCCTCTACACCGCGCCGTTCTGGGTGTCGCTGCTGCTGCCGCGCTGGGTGCCGGCCGAGCGGCTGCGCGGCTTCCAGTGGCTGGGCCTGTTCATCGCGTTCTCGGGCGTGGTGCTGGCCTTCAGCGAGGGCTTCGGCCACATGAGTTCGTCGCAGCTGGTGGGCGACGCCATGGGCCTCGCGGCCGGCGCCTTGTGGGGCCTGACCACGCTCACGCTGCGCACCACCAAACTGGCCACGGCCAGCGCCGAGAAGACGCTGTTCTACCAGGTGGCGGTCACCGCGGCGATGTGCCCGCTACTGTCGCTGGCGCTCGGCGAGCACTGGGGCTTCGCCTATTCAGCCGGCGCCTGGACCTCCATCGGCCTGCAGACCGTGATCGGCGCCTTCGCGAGCTACCTCACCTGGATGTGGCTGCTGCGGCACTACCCGGCCACGCAGATGTCGTCCTTCACCTTCCTCACGCCGCTGTTCGCGCTGGTGTTCGGCGTGGTGGTGCTCAAGGAGCCGCTCACGGTGCAGCTGATCGTGGCGCTGATCGGCGTGGCGCTGGGCATCGTGCTGGTGAACCGGCGGCCTGCGGTACAACGCGCCGCATGAACGGCAACACCATGAACTTCCAGCCGGTGCTCGAAGAGATCGTCGCCACCCTCCGCCCGCAGATCGACCAGGGTTGCCCCGGCGGCACCGTGGCCAGCTACATCCCTGCGCTGGCGCGCATCGACGCGCGGCAGTTCGGCATCGCGCTGCGCACCTGCGAGGGCATCGAGGCAGGCGCGGGCGACTTCGAGACGCCCTTTTCCATCCAGAGCGTGTCCAAGCTCTTCACGCTCACGCTCGCCATGCAGCGCATGGGCGACGCGCTGTGGGAGCGCATCGGCCGCGAGCCCTCGGGCAATCCGTTCAACTCGCTGGTGCAGCTGGAAAACGAACAGGGCAAGCCGCGCAACCCGTTCATCAATGCCGGCGCCATCGCGGTGGCCGACCGGCTGGTGAGCCAGGCCAAGGCCGGCGGCGGCAGCGCCAAGGCCGACATCCTCGCGCTCATGGCCAACCTGTGCGGCGAGCCCATCGCCTTCGACGACGAGGTGGCGCAGTCCGAAGCCGACACGGGCTTTCGCAACTTCGCGCTGGCCAACTTCATGAAGAGCTTCGGCAAGATCGACAACGACGTCGCCACCGTGCTCGACACCTATTTCCACCAGTGCGCGCTGCGCATGAGCTGCCGCCAGCTGGCGCGCGCCGCCGCCTTCCTGTGCCGCGACGGCGCACACCCGGTCGAAGGCCAGCCCGAGATCACCGGCGAGCGGCAGACCCGCCGCATCAACGCGCTGATGCTCACCTGCGGCACCTACGACGCGGCCGGCGACGTGGCCTTCTCCATCGGCCTGCCCTGCAAGAGCGGCGTGGGCGGCGGCATCGTGGCCGTGGTGCCCGACAAGCTCACGCTGTGCGTCTGGTCGCCGGCGCTCGATGCCACCGGCAATTCGCTACTGGGCATGAAGGCGCTGGAGCTGTTCGTGGCGCGCACGGGGCTGTCGGTGTTCTGATTGACGTTGCCCCTCAGGCCGCGGCCGCCACCGGCGCCGTCGCCAGGCAGCCCATGCCCTCGAGCGATGCCTCGACCGCCTCGTCGAGCGGCGTGTGCGGCTCGCGGCCCAGCAAGGCCACCAGCTTCGCGTTGTCCATGCCCACGGGCGTTTGCCACAGGTAGCGCATCTCGCGCATTTCACGGAAGGTGGCGACGAAGGGCGAAGCCAGCGTCAGCAGCCACCACGGAAAGGCCGACACCCGCGCCTCGGTGCCGGTGCGGCGCATCACCGCCTTGCGGATGGCGCCGCTCATGCGCGTGCCGTCGGCGTCCCAGTGGCCGGCCATGTGGAAGCGCGCGAAGGGTTCGAGCCGGTCGCGCCGCGCCAGCAGCTCGACCATGGTGCGCGCCACGTCCGGCAGGTACGACCACTGGTGGCCGATGCCGGCGCGGCCAGGGTAGCTCACCGCCTTGACCGGCTGCCCCGCCTTCACCAGCCCCTGAGAGAACCAGTTGTTGCCGGCCCGGGGACCGAAGAAGTCACCGGCGCGCACGATCAGCACGCGGGCGCCCTCGCGGCTCGCGTCTTCGAGGCGCTTCTCCATCTCGACGCGGATCGCACCCTTGCGTGTGGCCGGATGCTGCGGCGATGTTTCGGCCAGCAGCGGAAAGGCGTCGGGGCCGAAGTTGTAGACCGTGCCGGGCAGTACGATGGTCGCGCCCTCGGCCTTGGCGGCGGCGATGGTGTTGTCGAGCATCGGCAGCACCAGCTGCGACCAGTTGCGGTAGCCCGGCGGGTTGACCGCATGCACGATGACCGCGCAGCCCCTCGCGGCCTGCCGCACGGCCTGCGCGTCCATCGCGTCGCCGGCCAGCCAGGTGATGCCGTCGCGCTTTCCTTCGCTCGCGCCGCGCTTCAGTGCGCGCACCTCCCAGCCCGCGTCGCGCAGCTGGCGGGCCACCTCGCCGCCGATGCCGCCCGTCGCGCCAAGGACCAGAACCGTGTTGTCGTTGCCGTGTGCCATGGAATGCTCCAGAACAGTTGTCGATGGATGAATTCTGGAACCGGGCCGGTTCGATTGGAATTACCGAACATGAGCCAGCAGCTATACATTTATGCATGACTTCGAACATCGGCTGGGAGCTCTACCGCTCCTTCCTCGGCGTGCTGCGCGAGGGTTCTCTCTCGGGCGCGGCGCGCGCGCTGGGCATCACCCAGCCCACGGCCGGACGCCACGTGGCGGCGCTCGAGGAAGCGCTGGGCGTGGTGCTTTTCACCCGCTCGCAGGTCGGCCTGCTGCCCACCGAAGTGGCGCTGGCGTTGCGCACGCATGCCGAGGCCATGGAAAGCACCGCCGCATCGCTGCAGCGCGCCGCCAGCAGCCAGGGCGAAGGCGTGCGCGGCGTGGTGCGGGTGTCGGCCAGCGAGGTGATCGGCGTCGAGGTGCTGCCGCCCATCGTGGCGCGGCTGCGCGAGGAGCATCCGGCGCTGAAGGTCGAGCTGGTGCTGACCAACCGCGTGCAGGACCTGCTGCGGCGCGAGGCCGACATCGCCGTGCGCATGGTGCGACCCCGGCAGGAGCAGCTGGTGGCGCGCCGCATCGGGAACATCGAGCTCGGCTTCCATGCGCACCGCGACTACCTCGCGCGCCACGGCACGCCGCGCCGGCTCGAGGAACTGGCCGGCCACGCGGTCATCGGCTACGACCAGCCCTCGGCCTTCGTGCGCAACGCGGGCAAGTCGCTGCCGGGCTACAGCCGCGACAGCTTCTCGCTGCGCACCGACAGCGACCTCGGGCAACTGGCGCTCATACGCGCCGGCGCGGGCATCGGCGTGTGCCAGGTCGGCCTGGCCCGGCGCACCGAGGCGCTGGTGCGGCTGATGCCGCGCGCCATGGCGCTCAAGCTCGACACCTGGGTCACCATGCACGAGGACCTGCGCAACAGCCCGCGCTGCCGCGCCGCCTTCGACGCATTGGCCGAGGGACTGCAACAGTACGTTGACGGCCAGGAAGACGCCGGCGCGCGGGGGAAAATGGCCCGCGCAAGCAAACAGGCCTCCGAATGACAGAACCATCGAACGAATCCGACACCCTCCCCCTGCAGGAAGCCCGCCTCTGGCGCGACGACACCTGGACCGCCCGCGTCATCAAGAACGAGGAAGACGACGGCTGGGCCGTCGAGATGACCCGCCACGGCGACCCCGAGCCGGCCCTGGTCGGCCCCTGGACCATGGGCCGCGACAAGAAGAACCCCAAGCCGCTGGACGGCCCCGCCTTCTCCACGCTGGTGAAGACCGCCGCCGAAGTGATCCGCCGCCACGAGCAGCAGCTGCACGCCACGCTCAACAAGAGCGTGACGGTCACCGCGCGCAACGACCAGCGCGTGCGCGTGGCGCTGGCCATCGTGCCCGACGAGGACAACCCCTCTGCCACGCTCAGCGCCTACGACGATGCCGACGACGCCGAGCTCGCCAGCGTGAGCGTGTCGCCCGCCTTCAGGCTCACGGCCGCAAGCGCCAGCGCATGGATCGAGTCGGGCTACGCGCGCCCGCGCTGAGCGCAAATAACACATGAATCGCGATCTCGCCAATTAGCGAAACAGCGTATGTTCATGCCGGGGTGAGTTGAGAAGAATCCGCCCCAACGAGCAATCGTTACCAGTCATACGACACCCGCTGCCAGTGCTGCCAGCGAGGCGTCGGGCAATAAAGCCCGAATCGGTTTCACCACCGGTTCGGGCTTTTTTGTTTTCTCGGCCGCAAGGAAACTTTTCGAAACGGATGCGCTGCATCCGGTGGCGAAGCCTTGCCCAAAGAAAACGCACTGGCAGCCGAACGCCCGTTTGCAGGGCCGCGCCGCGGGAGGAGACACCCAACGCGCGGTTCCGAAGGTCGGATCTTCCTGATGACTCGCACAAACACAAAGGAATTTGACATGACGAACGCTTTCAACCGCCGCCAGATCGTGAAGACCGGCGGCTCGATGATCGTGCTGGGCGCCGCGGGCGGCGTGGCCGGCATCGCATCGGCGCAGGACGGCGGCACCGTGAAACTCGGCCTGCTGCATTCGCTCTCGGGCACCATCGCCATCGCCGAGGCCTCGCTGGTCGATGCCGAGAAGCTCGCCATCGAGGAGATCAACGCAGCCGGCGGCGTGATGGGCAAGAAGATCGAGGCCGTGGTGGAAGACGGCGCCAGCGAGAACCCGGTGTTCGCCGAGAAGGCGCGCAAGCTGCTGGAGCGCGACAAGGTGGCCGCCATCATCGGCTGCTACACATCGGCCTCGCGCAAGGCGCTGCTGCCGGTGCTCAACCAGGCCAAGGGACTGCTGTTCTACCCGACCTACTACGAAGGCCAGGAGCAGGACAAGCGCGTGTTCTATCCCTCGCAGGAAGCCACGCAGTCGGTGATCGCGGCAGTGGAGTGGATGGCGCGCGAGAAGGGCAAGAGCTTCTTCCTGGTGGGCTCCGACTACATCTACCCGCGCACCTGCAACAAGATCGCCAAGCCCGCCATCGCCAAGGCCGGCGGCAAGGTGCTCGGCGAGGAGTACGCGCCGCTGGGCCACACAGAGTTCTCGTCGATCATCAACAAGATCAAGGCCGCCAAGCCCGACTGCATCTACAGCACCGTGGTGGGCGGCTCCAACGTGGCCTTCTACAAGCAGCTGCGCGCGGCGGGACTGGACGGCGCCAGGCAGGTGCTGCTGTCCACCGTGGTGTCGGAGAACGAGATCGACGGCATCGGCAAGGACAACGCGGCCGGCTACTACGCCTGCATGGGCTACTTCCAGAGCATCAAGTCGCCGGCCAACGAGAAGTTCGTGAAGGCCTTCAAGGCCAGGTACGGGCAGGACCGCGTGATCGGCGACCCGATGGAGGTGGCCTACAACAGCGTCTACCTGTGGAAGCTGGCGGTGGAGAAGGCCAAGTCCTTCGACGTCGACAAGGTCACGGCGGCAGCGGCGGGCGTGGAAATAGAAGCGCCCGAAGGCACGGTGCGCGTGCACGCCACCAACCACCATGTGTGGAAGAAGGTGCGCGTGGGCCGCGCCCGGCCCGACGGGCAGTTCGACATCGTGTGGGAATCGCCCCAGCTGGTCGAGCCCAACCCCTTCCCGAAGGTCTGAACGCGATGAACTTCGACATCGCGGTGATGCAGGTGTTCAACGGCGTGAGCCTGTTCACCATCCTGCTGCTGATGGCGATCGGGCTGGCCATCGTGTTCGGCCTGATGGGCGTCATCAACATGGCGCACGGCGAGCTGATGGCCCTGGGCGCCTACATGACCTACCTGGCCGCGCGCTTCTTCGAGCACTTCGCGCCGGGCTTCATGGACCTGTACCTGTTCGCCGCGATTCCGTTCGCGTTCGCGGTGACCTTCGCGTTCGGCTATGTGCTGGAGCGCGGCTTCATCCGCTTCTTCTACGACCGCCCGTTGGACACCCTGCTCGCGACCTGGGGCCTGAGCCTCATGCTGCAGCAGGCCTACCGCTCGATCTTCGGCGCGCAGGAGGTGAGCGTGCCGCTGGCCTCGTGGCTCGCCGGGGCTTGGGAGCCGACGCCGGGCATACAGCTGCCGCTCACGCGCATCTTCATCGTGGGGCTCACGGCCCTGGTCGCGACCGGCGTGTACCTGCTGCTGTACCGCACGCCGTGGGGGCTCAAGGTGCGCGCGGTGACGCAGAACCGCGCCATCGCCGGCGCGGTGGGCATCGACACGCACCGGGTGGACGCCATGACCTTCGCGCTGGGCTCCGGCCTGGCGGGCATCGCGGGCGCGGTGTTCACCATGATCGGCTCGACCAACCCGGGCACGGGGCAGCTCTACATCGTCGACTCGTTCATCGTGGTGGTGTTCGGCGGCGTGCAGAGCCTGGTGGGCACCGCGCTCTCGGGCTTCTCCATCGCGCAGTCGCAGACCTGGCTGGAGTACCTGATGAGCGGCTCCATGGCCAAGGCGACGATCCTGCTGCTGGTGATCGTGGTGCTGTACTTCCGGCCCAACGGGCTGTTCGCCACGCGGTCGAGGAGCTGAGGGCATGTTGTCGAAACTCTCTCTCCAACGCAGGCGCGACATCGGCGCGATGGCCGCGGTGCTCCTGCTGCTGGCCGTGGTGCTGCCTGCCGCACTCGATCCCTTCCGGCTCAACCTCGTGAGCAAATACCTGGCCTTCGCCTTCGTCGCGGTCGGCGTGGTGCTGACCTGGGGCTACGGCGGCGTGCTGAGCCTGGGCCAGGGCATGTTCTTCGGCCTGGGCGGCTACATGATGGCGATGTTCCTCAAGCTCGAAGCCTCGGCGCCCGAGCTGCCGGACTTCATGGTGTGGAGCAGCGTCGACCAGCTGCCTTCGTGGTGGGTTCCGTTCCACTCGCTGGGCTGGACCGTCGTGGGCATCCTCGCCGTTCCCGCGGTGCTGGCTTACGTGTTCTCCTACGCCATCTTCAAGCGGCGGGTGAGCGGCGTGTACTTCGCGATCGTCACGCTGTCGCTGGCGCTCACGCTCACCGTGGTGGTCATCGGCCAGCAGGGCGACACCGGCGGCGCCAACGGCATCACCGATTTCCGCACGCTGCTGGGCCTGGACATCGCGGGCGACGACGCCAAGCGCACGATGTATTTCGTCGAGGTGCTGGCGATCGCGCTGGTGATGGCGGTGTCGCTCGTCATCGTGCGCAGCCGCTTCGGCAAGATCCTCATCGCCATCCGCGACCGGGAAGACCGCGTGCGCTTCAGCGGCTACAACACGGCGCACATGAAGGCCTTCGTGTTCGCGGTGGCCGCGGTGCTGTCTTCCATCGGCGGGGCCTTCTACAGCCTGCAGGTGGGGTTGATCGCCCCGGGCGTGATCGGCGTGGTGGCCTCGGTGGAGATGGTGATCTACGCGGCGGTGGGCGGCCGGCTGTCGATACCGGGTGCTGTCGTCGGCGCGCTGCTGATCGGCTTTCTCAAGTCGTACCTGTCCGAGACCTTCCCGGAAGGCTGGCTGTACTTCCTGGGCGCCGTGTTCATCCTCGTGGTGTGGGCCATGCCCGAGGGGCTCGCGGGCCTGGGCGCGAGGCTGCTGCGCCGGCGCGGCGCGGAGGCCACGCCATGAACGCGACCATGACCATGCCCAACGGCGGCCTGCCGCAGGCCGCCTCGGCGGTGCCGCCTTCGAACGAGCAGATCCTGCGCGTCGAAGACCTGACCGTGTCCTTCGACGGCTTCAAGGCGGTGGACGGCCTGAGCCTTGCGGTCGAGCGCAACGAGCTGCGCGTGATCATCGGGCCGAACGGCGCGGGCAAGACCACGCTGCTCGACATGATCTGCGGCAAGACCCGCCCGAGCGCGGGCCGCGTGCTGTTCAACGGCCAGGACCTCGGCCGGCTGAACGAGTACGAGATCGTGCGTGCCGGCGTGGGCCGCAAGTTCCAGACGCCCTCGGTCTACGAAGACCTCACGGTGCTGGAGAACTTCGAGATCTCGCTGCCGCGCATGCACGGCCTGCTGCAGTCGCTGGCCTTTCGCCGTACGGCCGCGCTGCGCGAGCGCATCGACGCGATGGCGGCCGACGTGTTCCTGCTCGACCAGCTCGAGCGCCGCGCGGGCCAGCTCAGCCACGGCCAGAAGCAGTGGCTGGAGATCGGCATGCTGCTGATGCAGGAGCCCGAGCTTCTTCTGCTCGACGAGCCCGTGGCCGGCATGAGCCCGCGCGAGCGCGAGCAGACCGGCGACCTGCTGCGGCGCATCTCGGTGGGCAAATCGGTGGTGGTGATCGAGCACGACATGGACTTCGTCAAGCGCATCGCCCACCGCGTGACCGTGCTGCACCAGGGCCGGCTGCTGAGCGAGGGGACGGCCGCCGAAGTGCAGTCCGACCCGCGCGTGATCGACGTGTACCTGGGCCATTGAGCACAAGGAGAAACACAGATGCTCGAAGTCTCCGAACTCGACGTCGCCTATGGCGAGTCGCACGTCATCCGCGATGTGTCCCTGCGCGTCGCGCCCGGCGAGGCGGTGGCCATCATGGGCCGCAACGGAATGGGCAAGACCACGCTGCTGAAGTCGCTCATCGGCCTGCTGCCTGCGCGCGGCGGCAGCATCCGCCTGGGCGGCGCCGACATCACGAAGCTGCAGAGCTACCAGCGCGTGGCGCAGGGCCTGGCCTTCGTGCCGCAGGGGCGCATGGTGTTCCCGTTCCTCACGGTGGAGCAGAACATCCTCTCTGGCGCCGCGAAGTCCGGCCACCGCACGGTGCCCGACTACCTCTACCGCTTCTTCCCCGTGCTCAAGGACATGAAGCAGCGCAAGGCCGGCAACCTCTCGGGCGGCCAGCAGCAGATGCTGGCGATTGCGCGCGCGCTCATCTCCGAGCCCAAGCTGCTGATCCTCGACGAGCCGACCGAGGGCATCCAGCCTTCGATCATCAAGGAGATCGCGCAGACGCTGAACGTGCTGCGCGCCGAGCGCGGCTTCGCCATCGTGGTGTCGGAGCAGGTGCTGAGCTTCGCGCTCGACCTGGCCGACCGCTTTCTCGTCATCGACCGCGGGCGCCTCGTGCACGACGAGGCGCGCGCAACGCTCGACCAGGACAAGGTCAGGTCTTTCCTGACCGTGTGAGAGCCCTTCCCTTTTTTCTTCAACCCCTCTTTCAGGAGCAGCGTCATGAGACATGGTGATATTTCGAGCAGCAACGATTGCGTGGGTGTCGCGGTCGTCAACTACAAGATGCCCCGCCTGCACACCAAGGCCGAGGTGCTGGACAACGCCCGCAAGATCGGCGAGATGCTGGTCGGCATGAAGAAGGGCCTGCCGGGCATGGACCTGGTGGTGTTCCCCGAATATTCCACCCACGGGATCATGTACGACGCCAAGGAGATGTACGACACGGCCGCCACCGTGCCCGGCGAGGAAACCGCCATCTTCGCCGACGCCTGCCGCCGCGCCAACGTGTGGGGCGTGTTCTCGCTGACCGGCGAGCGCCACGAGGAGCATCCGAACAAGGCGCCCTACAACACGCTGATCCTCATGAACAACCAGGGCGAGATCGTCCAGAAGTACCGCAAGATCATGCCGTGGGTGCCCATCGAGGGCTGGTATCCGGGCGACTGCACCTACGTGAGCGAAGGCCCCAAGGGCATGAAGATCAGCCTGATCATCTGCGACGACGGCAACTACCCCGAGATCTGGCGCGACTGCGCGATGCGCGGCGCAGAACTCATCATCCGCTGCCAGGGCTACATGTACCCGGCCAAGGAGCAGCAGATCATGGTGTCGAAGGCCATGGCCTTCATGAACAACACCTACGTGGCGGTGGCCAACGCGGCGGGCTTCGACGGCGTGTACTCGTACTTCGGCCATTCCGCGCTCATCGGCTTCGACGGCCGCACGCTCGGCGAATGTGGCGAGGAAGAGATGGGCATCAACTACGCCGAGCTTTCCATGGGCCTGATCCGCGACGCGCGCAAGAACGGCCAGTCGCAGAACCACCTGTTCAAGCTGGTGCACCGCGGCTACACCGGCACCATCAACTCCGGCGACGGCGACAAGGGCGTGGCGGCCTGCCCGTACAACTTCTACACCCAGTGGATCAACGACCCCGAGGGCACGCGCGAGATGGTGGAGTCGTTCACGCGCAGCACGGTGGGCACGCCCGAATGCCCGATCGAGGGCATTCCGAACGAGCCGGCCAAGCACCGATGAACGCGGCGGTTCCCGATCCGCTGGCCGCCTACCGCATCGAGGCCGAGCCCTTTTACCGCCCCGCTGGCAACGAGGTGGCGCTCTACCGGCAGGCGTACCGCCACCGCATGCCGCTGATCCTGAAAGGCCCGACCGGCTGCGGCAAGACGCGCTTCGTGGAGCACATGGCGTGGTCGCTGGGCCGGCCGCTGGTGACGCTGGCCTGCAACGAGGACATGACGGCCTCGGACCTCGTCGGGCGCTACCTGCTCGACGCCAACGGCACCGCCTGGCACGACGGGCCGCTGACGCTGGCGGTGCGGCACGGCGGCATCTGCTATCTCGACGAAGTGGTGGAGGCGCGGCAGGACACCACGGTGGTGATCCACCCGCTGACGGATGCGCGGCGCATATTGCCGCTCGACAAGAAGGGCGAGCTGGTGCACGCGCACCCCGATTTCCAGCTGGTGGTGTCGTACAACCCCGGCTACCAGAGCAGCGCGAAGGACATGAAGCCATCGACGCGCCAGCGCTTCGCGGCGCTGGAGTTCGACTACCCCGGCAGCGCGCTGGAGGCGGAGATCGTCGCGCACGAGGCCGGTGTCGAGCCCGGGCTCGCCGCGAAACTGGTGGCCATCGCGCGCTGCTCGCGCGAGCTGAAGCACCGCGGGCTCGACGAAGGCGTGTCGACGCGCATGCTGATCTACGCGGGCGTGCTGATACGCGACGGCGTGACGCCGCGCGAGAGCTGCGAGATGACGATGACGCGCGCATTGACCGACGACCCCGACATGGCAAGCGCGCTGCAGGGCTTTGTCGAGGCACAGTTCGGATGAACGACGCGTACGGCGGCCTCGGTGCGCTGTCGCTGCTGGCGCGCGGCCTGGCGGGCGTCGATGTGGAAGTGCAGGCGCTGACTGGCGCGGGAACGCGCGCCGTGCTCACGGGCCGCAAGCTGCTGCTGCCCGAAGGCACCGGTGAGCCGAACCTGCGCCGCGCCATGGTCGCGCATGCGGTCGCGCACCTGCGACACTCGCGGCCCGCGCGCCCGGCACACGGGCTCAAGCCGATGGGCATCGCCGTGGTCTCGGCCATCGAGGACGCGCGTGTCGAGCGCCTGCTGTGGCGAGACTTCCCCGGCCTGCACGGCTGGTTCGCCGCATCGCTCCCGCCCGCGTCCGACCCGCTCGACCTGCGCTTCGCGGCGCTCGTCTCCCGGATGGACCGCCTGCTGCTGCTGCCCGACGCGATCGACGACAACCACTGGGTGAACAAGACACGCCGCCTGTTCGACGAGACCGTCGCCAGCGCGGGCCTGGAAGACTACGACGCCTTCCGCGTCATCGCGTCGATCCTCGCCAACGACCTGGGCCAGATGCGCGTGCGCTTCGAGCCCCAGCACTACGCCGTGCCCGCGCCCTGGCGCGACGACAACAGCTACCTGTGGGAATTCGCCGAGACGGAGACCGCACCCGACGAAGCCATCGCGCTGCAACAGGCAGGCGCACGGCCGCCACCGCCTTCCGATGCACCGGACGAAGGCAGCGGCCCGCCTACTTCCGATGCGGCGGACGACATCGAACTCGGCCGCTACACATACCCCGAATGGGACCGCAAGCTCGAGCGACTGCGCCCCGACTGGTGCACGGTGATCGAAAAGCTGCCGGCGTGGCAGGGCCTGCTGCCGGGGCGCGAGCAGGCCGCGCCCGGCAACGGGCGCATCGCCCCGCTCGCCTTGCCCCGCGCGCGCCACCTCGACCGCACGCACCGCCTGCGCCGCCAGTGGGAAGGCGACGACATCGACCTGAACGCGGCCATCGAAGTGCTGGTCGACCGGAGCCTTCGGCTGCGGCCCGATGCGCGGCTTTTCATGCGCCCGGGCAAGGGCCCGCGCCCGTCGAGCGTGCTGGTGCTGCTCGACCTGTCGGCCTCGGCCAACGACCCGGGGCCGCACGCAGCCTCGCTGCTCGACATCGAGAAGCAGGCCGCGCTGCTGCTGGCCGCGTCGAACGCGCGCGGCATCGACCGGCTGGCGATCCACGGCTTCTCGTCGAACACGCGCGCCGAGGTGTACTACTACCGCCTGCTCGAAGCCGGCCGTCCGCTCGACGCACCGACGAGCGCCATGATCGGCGCGCTGCGCGGGCGCTACTCGACCCGCATGGGCGCTGCGCTGCGCCACGCCGCCGCGCTGATGCAAGCCGAGCCGCCCGGCCAGCGCGCGGTGCTGCTGGTGACCGACGGCGCGCCTTCCGACATCGACGTGCACGATCCGCAATACCTGATCGAAGACGCCCGCCAGGCCGTCGCCGAGGCCCGCGACGCCGGCGTGCGCGCCGCCTGCATCGCGGTGGACGGGGCGGCCGACGCCTATGTGCGGCGCATCTTCGGCTGGCGCAACTATTGCATCGCCGACGACGCGCGCAGCCTGCCGGTGCGCCTCGCGCGCATGAGCGCACGCCTTGCCGCGGCCCACTGACTGAAGACTATGATGATTCGACACCCCAGGAGACTTCAGCGTGGCTGACAAGGACCCCATACGCGTCGGCATCCTCTATTCGGAAACCGGCGTCACATCGACCATCGGACTCTCGCAGCTGCAGGGCGCGTTGCTCGGCATCGAGGAGATCAACGCGGCAGGCGGCGTGGACGGCCGCGAGATCGTGGCGGTGCGCTACGACCCGCAGTCCAACCCCGCGCGCTACGCCCAGCTTGCGGAAAAGCTGATCGTGCAGGACCGCGTGAACGTGATCTTCGGCTGCTACATGTCGAGCAGCCGCAAGGCGGTGATACCGGTCATAGAGAAGTGGAACAAGCTGCTGTTCTACCCCACGCTGTACGAGGGCTTCGAGTACTCGGGCAACGTGATCTACACCGGCGCGGCGCCCAACCAGAACAGCGTGCAGCTGGCGGAGTTCATGACCACGAACTTCGGCGCGCGGGTGTACCTGATCGGCTCCGACTACATCTACCCCTACGAGTCGAACCGCATCATGGGCGAGCTGGTGATGCAGCGCCCCGGCAGCGAGAAGCTGGGCGAGCGCTACGTGGCGCTGGACGCCGGCGAGCGAGACTACCGGGCCATCATGGACGACATCCGCGACAAGCGGCCCGACTTCATCTTCTCGACGGTGGTGGGCGACTCCACCGCGAGCCTGTACCGCGCGTATGCCGAGGCGGGCTTCGACCCGAAGACGATGCCGATCGCCAGCCTCACGACTTCGGAGGCGGAGATCTCTCAGATGGGCCACGGCGTGGCGACGGGGCATTTCACGGCGGCGCCGTATTTCCAGTCGATCGACTCGGCCGCGAACCGGCGCTGCCTGGCGATGCTGCGCGCGCGCTTCGGCGACGGCTGCGTGCCCAACCTGTGCTGGGAGGCTTCGTATTTCCAGATGCACATTTTTGCGAACGCCTACCGGCAGGCGGGGAGCGACGGCATCGCGGAGATTCTTCCGTACATCCTGGGCAGCGAGTTCGATGCGCCGCAGGGGCTGGTGAAGATCGACCCGGCCAACCATCACACATGCCTGTACCCACGCATCGGGCGGGTCGACGCGCACGGGCAGTTCACCATCGTGCGGCAGGCGACGCGGGCGGTGTACCCGGATCCTTATCTGGTCACCCACTCGCTGGGCGACTGGACGGCCAAGCTGGATACGCTGGAGATCTAGGATGAACTTCAGTTCCTCCATTTGTTGCTCCAGGAGGCATTCGGGGCGCGCTCACGCCGACGGGGTACCTTGCTCCGCGAATGTCCCCCGGCCTGCGGCCTCCTCCTTTATTTCGCTGCGCAAGGCACCCCATCGGCGTGATCGTCGGACAGAGCGCTGGTTGATCAACTGCGAACCAGCAGCGTGCCCTGTGCACAGGACACCGGGTGCTCCCCGCAGCGAAATAAAGGAGGAGGGGCGCAGCCCCGGGGGACATTCGCGGAGGGGAGCACCCGGCGGCCTGTGCACACACCCCGAACAAAAGAAGGCCTGAAAGTGGAAGGCACAGCCCCCAAACGGCACACCCTGCGCGTCACGCCGCCGCAGCTGAAAGAGCTGCGCCTGCTGAAGATCGCCGTGATCCACCCCGACGACAACGACGGCCGCCAACTCACGCAACAGCTGCAACGCATCGGCTGCCAGGTGCAGGCCTTCTGGCCGCCCGTGCAAGTCCTGCCCGAAGGCATCGACGTCGCCTTCATGGCGGTGCAGCCCGACTTCATCAACATGCGCTTCGAATGGACCAAGAGCGAAGACGCGCCGGCCATCATCGCGGTCGTCACCTACGAGAACCCGACCATCATCGAGGCCGTGCTGGAAATCGGCGCCAAGGCAGTTTTGCCTTCGCCGGTGCGTTCGTTCGGTCTGTTCTCGGCGCTGGTGGTGGCGCGCGAGGCGCACAAGGAGGCACGCTCGCTCGCCAAGCGGCTGCGCAAGGTCGAAGCCAAGCTGCTGGGCCAGCGCCGCATCGCCGAAGCCAAGGCCATCCTCATGAAGACGCACGACGTGTCCGAGGGCCAGGCCTACGACCTGATCCGCGACCAGGCCATGAGCAAGCGCACCACCACCGAAGAAATAGCGACCGCCATCGTCAACGCCAACGAGATCCTCTCGCTGGGCATGCGCCCCAAGCCCGACGCGGGCTGATCCACCAGGTTCGGCTCAGGCCTGGCGGAAGGCCGTCAGCACCTTCAGCACGCTCAGCGTGGCGCCGTCGAGCGCCGCGTGCTGGCGGTGCGCGATGCCCACGCGCCGCGTGAGCCTGGGGCTCACCGGCAGGATCTGCATGCGGTCGCCGCGCACGTTGTCGGTGCTCTGCTGCAGCGGCAGCAACGCCGCGCCATAGCCGGCCGCCACCAGGCTGCGGATGGCGGCGTCGTAGTTGAGCTCGATGCGCGCACGCGGCGCAAAACCCGCCTCGGCAAACCACTCCATCGTGAGCCGGTACATGTGCGTGGTGGCTTCGTTGAAGATCAGCGGCTGCGCCGCCAGCCAGGCCGGCGTGACGCGCTTCGGCGCCTTCCAGCGCGGGGGCACGAAGGCCATCATGGGCTGTTCGCACCACGGCGTGACGACGATGCCGCGCACCGGCGGCTGCGGAATCGCGACCAGCCCGATGTCGAGCGTGCCGGCGGCCAGCCGCTCCATGGCCTCGTAGGAGCCGCGGATGCTCACCTCCACGTCGATGCCCGAATGCTCCGCGCCCAGCGCCTCCAGCACCTGCGGCAGCAGGTCGACCAGCACGCCGGTGGAGGTGCCCAGCCGCACCCGGCCGGTGCGGCCCTCGGCCTGGCGCTTGACGGCTTCCACGGCGTCGTCGGTGTCGCGCAGCAGCTTGCGCCCGCGCTCGACCAATGCGGCGCCGGCGGCGGTCGGCGTGATGCGGCGGTTGCCGCGCACCACCAGCGGCGCCTCCAGCCGCGACTCGAGTTCGCTGATGTGCAGGCTCACCGTCGGCTGCGCCAGGTGCAGCGCCTTGGCCGCGGCCGAAAAGGTGCCGAGGTCGACGATGGCGATGAGGGTGCGCAGTTGGTCGAGGTTGAGTTGTCGCATCGGGTCGCCGTGTTGGGGGTGAAAGATCGCGCCATCAGCAAAGCTGATTGCAAGCCTCAGGATTCTCAACTTCCACAATATCACGCACCACCGGAAGATGAGCGCTCCCAACCAAGGAGCCCATCGTGACCGCGCCGAAGCCATCGACCTTTCATCAACGCCTGATCCATGCCCTGCGCGGCTGGCGCCGCCGCGTGGTGAATCGCCGCCGCGCGCGCGCCGACATGCGGCACCTGGCCGGCATGAGCGAGCACGAGCTGCGTGACCTGGGCATCGGGCGCAGCGAAGTGCCGGAGCTGCTGGACCGCCACCGCTACTGAGCCTCTGCGGCGTTTTTTCTTCAGGTATCGCGCCGGTTTTGAGGTTCAATCCGGGGCGTGCCCAAGCCCTCTCTTCTCTCCATCGAACTCACTTCGCCGCAGTCGGTCAATGGCCGGCGCGCGGCTTTCCAGTCGCTCTGGCTGCTGGTGCGCATGCAGCACGCCCACGAAGCCGGCACCGGCGTCGTGCGGCTGGCCGACATGCGCGGCGAAGTCTCCGACGCCAGCACGCTGCGCATGGTCGTGAG
Organism: Variovorax sp. MPBD4-3; assembly: GCF_058809745.1. Lineage (NCBI taxonomy): Bacteria > Pseudomonadati > Pseudomonadota > Betaproteobacteria > Burkholderiales > Comamonadaceae > Variovorax > Variovorax sp. MPBD4-3. The sequence goes on along the minus strand of NZ_JBXASW010000067.1, from coordinate 5,777 downwards.
CCGCGCGTTCCGCGACTTCAAGGCCTGGAACATCGAGGTCGGCTGGGGCGAAGACACGCTGCGCGAGCCGCGCTTCCTGAATGCCGAGCGGCGCAGCCAGGGCCCGTTCTGGCTGCCGGCCGCCGAAGCCAGGCGCGTGCGCGTGCTGGTGGAAGGCCGCGCGGCCACCGCCGCCGAGGTGGCGTCGTTCCTCGGATTGCGCGCGCGCAAGTCGCAGGCCCCGGCCGGCTCGCCGCCGCCCGACGCGGTGCACCTGCAGGACGCGGCTTTCTGGAAGCAGCTGGTCGCCTCCCAGCAGGCGGCGCGGCAGGGCCGGCTGATGGCGCCGGTGGCCGGCATGAACGCCCGCGATGCGAGTGCCAGCGGCCAGCCGGCCAGCGCGCTCGAATCGATACGCCTGGCCGGCACGCTGGCCGCCACCGATTTCCAGCGCGCGCTGGTCACGCTCAACGAGGCCATGCTGTGGCGCCGGCTCGGCGACAACGAGCAGGCGCGGCGCAGGCTGCAGGCGCTGAAGAAGCAGCGGCTGGCGCATCATGTGGCGGGCAACGACTACCTCGGCGCGATGGAATGCATCGTCGCCGCATGGTGCGCCTACACCGCGCGCGACCTGCCGCTGGCGCAGTCGCTGCTGGGCGGCATGGCCGACGACGCAGCGCGCGGACTGGTGCTGCGGCATCACCCGGACGTGCGCTTCGAGTGGTGCAACCTGTGGGCGCTGGTGTGCCGCTCGCGCGCGCTCGGGCTCTCGGCCGACGACAAGCCGGCCGCCGCGGCGCTCGCCGAGGAATCGCTGCGCCGCTTCGGCGAGGCGCTGGCGGCGGCGTTCGAGTCGCATTCCTTCGACGCGGCGCAGCACGTGGCCGCCAACATGGGCATGGCCGCATGGCTGTTCGACCGCGTGGGCCTGTCGGACCTGCCCGCGCTCGCGCAGGACGGCAACACCGACACCACCCGCCGCGCGGTGCAGTGGATCGCCTTCTCCGAATGGCTGTGCGGCCATACCGACGGCCAGGGCCGCTCGGCGTGGAACGCGATCTACCTGATGCGCATCGCGCGCGGCCACTGCCGGCCCGAGAAGCAGCCCACGCTCGCGCAGTTCCGCGCGCAGAAGCCGCTCGACCCGGCCGCCATGTCGAAGCTCGCGGGCCCGCTGGCCGATGCCTTCGACGCGACGAACTGGCCCGCGCGCTGGGTGCAGGTGGCGCAGGCGCGGCTGGCCGACCACCAGGCCGGCCGCCGCCGCTACCCGGGCCTGCAGCATTGCAGCCTGCTGTTCGAGCACGCCTGGTACGCCGCGCATGCCGGCGAACTCAAGGCCGCGGAGCAATCGCTCGCCCTGCTGCGCGAGGCGCTGCCGCAGCTGGTGCCGAGCGACCGCGCCTACTTCACCGAATCGTGGAACGACACGCTGCCGGCCGAACTGGTGCTGGAGGCAAAGCCGCCGCGCCGGCCGGCTGCACGAAAGAAAAACGCGTCCTAGACTTCGGGGTCCGACCATGCCCGACAACTCCCACGAACCCATCGACCTGGCCGCGCACCGCGAGCGCCGCGCCCGTCAGCAGCAACAGCGTGCCGCGGAGCAGGCCGCGCGCGACGCGGCCTCACCGTCCGCGTCCGCGTCCGAACCGGGCCCCGGCGAAGTGCCCTGCATCCGCTGCGGCGAGCCGATCTTCGGCTACGTGCTGCGCTGCCCCTACTGCGGCGTGCATTTCAGCGGCCGTGCCGAAGACTTCGCGCCCAGGGAAGGCATGTCGCGGCGAACGAAGGCGCTGGTCGTGCTGGTTGCCGTGGCGCTGCTGCTGGCAGGCCTGAGCGACGACATCGCCGCCCTGTGGTGGCGCATGAAGTGAGTCGCTTCGCCGCCCGTTAGCGCGGTGCGGCGGTCGACTGGCGCACCACCAGTTCCGGGCGCAGCACCACGGTCGATGCCGACATCGATCGGCCGTCGATCTCATCGAACAGCATCTCCGCCGCGCGCCAGCCCAGTTCGCGGTGCGGCAGGCGGATGGTGGTGAGCGGCGGGTCGACCATGTCGACCAGCGGCATGTCGTTGTGGCCGGTGATGGAAATGTCCTTGGGAACACGCAGGCCGGCCGCGCGCAGCGCGTCGTAGGCGCCCAGCGCGACGAGGTCGTTGCAGCACACCACCGCCTGCGGGGCCGCGCCGGCATCGAGCATCTGCTTCATGGCCAGCGCGCCGGCCTCACGGCTGTAGCTCGCGCACTCGACCACGCGGAAGGGCTTCATGCGGTGGTCGCGCAGGGCCTGCTCCACGCCCAGCCGCCGGCCAACGCCGGTCGGGATGGTCTGCGGCCCCGCCAGGTGCGCGATGCGCTTGTGGCCGAGCGCCACCAGGTGATCGACCGCGAGCTTCATCGCCAGCCGGTCGTCGCTGACCACGGCCGGCAGGCGGCCGGTCTCGTCGGCGCGGTTGACCAGCACGGCCGTCATGCCGGCCTTGGCGACGAAATCGACCAGCGGGTCGTCGCGCGTGGCGGTGGCCATGACCACGCCGTCGACGCGCTGCGCGAGCATGCGCTCGAGCACCGGCCGCGCCAGCGCCGGGTCGGCCACGTTGGTGACGAACACGAAGTACCCGCGCGCCGCCGCGCTGGCCTCGATGCCCTGCAGGATCGGCGGGAACACCGCGTTGGTGATGTCGGGCACCAGCACGCCGATGGTGTGCGTGCGGCCCGTGCGCAATGCCGAGGCCGCGCGGTTGGGCCGGTAGCCCAGGCGCTGCGCCGCCTCCTCGACCACGCGCAGCACCTCGTCGCTGATGAGCGACCGCTTCTCGGGGCTGAGCGCACGCGAGACGGTGGACACATGCACGCCGGCGGCACGCGCGACGTCGCGGATGGTGACTGTGCCGGAAGAAGGTGCAGAAGGCGGGCTGGTGCTCATTGGTGCAAACGATTGTCGCGAAGGCGGCCGGCCTCGGGTGTCAATGCTTCCCTCAGGGTCTGCCTGAAACCTCCATTTTACTTTTCGGCAAATCTGGCTAATATCGTGCAAACGATTGCACAAATCCACCATGAACATCGCCACCTCCCCCGACTCGGTGCTGGGCCATGTGCTCGACGCCATGAAGCACACGCCCGACCCGCGGCTTCGCACAGTGATGGAAGCGGTCACGCGCCACCTGCACGCGCTGGTGCAGGAAGTGAAACTGACGGAAGACGAGTTCGAGCAGGCGCTCGAATTCATCGTCGCCATCGGCCATGCCACGGGCGAGACCAAGAACGAAGTGGTGCTGGCGGCGGACATCCTGGGTGTGTCGACCGTGGTCGCGCTGCAGAACAACCAGGACCCGCACGGCGAATCGCCGGCCGCGCTGCTCGGGCCGTTCTGGCGGGCGAACGCGCCGGCCTGCGCGCCGGGCGACAACATCGCGCGCTCGGGCACGCCCGGCACGCCGCTCGAAGTGACAGGCACGGTGCGTGACCAAGAGGGCCGGCCGGTGGCCGGCGCCACGGTCGACGTCTGGCAGGCCTCGCCCGTCGGCCTCTATGAAAACCAGGACCCGTCGCAGGAGGACATGAACCTGCGCGGCCGCTTCACCACCGACGCCGAAGGGCGCTTCCATTTCCGCAGCGTGCGCCCGGCCGGCTACCCGGTGCCGACCGACGGGCCCTGCGGCGTGCTGCTGCGCGCGCAGCAGCGCCACCCCAACCGCCCCGCGCACCTGCACTTCATGGTGAGCAAGCCCGGCCACAAGGTGCTGATCACGCAGGTCTTCGCGGACGACGACGAGAACCTGGAAAGCGACCCGACCTTCGGCGTGACGCGCAGGCTGATCGGGCGCTTCGCGCTGGCGCCCGATGGCAAGAGCGCGTCGATGCACCACGACTTCGAACTCGAACCCGGCGAAATGAAATTCCCGCGCCCCCCGATTCCCTGAACCAACTCCCCCTATCGATATGAGCTTCGATCCTGTCTCCAGACTCGACGGCAAGGTCGCCGTCATCACCGGCGGCCTGGGCGCCATCGGCTATGCCACGGCCACGCGCCTGGCCGCGCTCGGCGCCACCTGCGTGCTGCTGCACCGCAAGGGCGACGACGCGGCGGCGCGCGCGGCCGCCCTGCCCTCGGCCAACGGCCAGCGCCATGCGGCGATCCGCGCCGACATCGCCGACTCGGCGAGCCTCGTGGCCGCCGCGGCCGAGGTGCAGGACACGCACGGGCGCTGCGACATCCTCGTCAACAGCGCGGGTCACACGCAGCCGGTGCCGGCCGCCGACTTGGACGCGCTGACCGATGAGCTCATCGACGACATCGTGCGCGCCAACTTCCGCGGCGTGTTCGCCACCATCCGCGCCTTCGCGCCGATGCTCAAGGCCAGCGGCGACGCGCTGGTGGCCAACATCTCGTCCATCGCGGGCTTCACGGGCGTGGGCAGCAACCTCGCCTACGTGGCGGCCAAGGCCGGGCTCGACGTGGTCGGCGACGCGCTGGCCAAGGCGCTGGCACCTGCCGTGCGCGTGGTGTCGGTGTCGCCGGGCGCGGTGGAGTCGGGCTTCGTGCCCGGGCGCGGCGCGGAGTTCGCCAGCAAGATGGCCAGCACCACGCCGCTCGGCCGCATCGGCAAGCCAGACGACGTGGCGGCCACGGTCGAGGCGCTGGCCACCACCATGCGCTTCGTCACGGGCACGCGCATCGTGGTCGACGGAGGGCGCCACCTGTGAGCGCCGCCAAGACACTCATCACCTGCGCCGTCACGGGCAACCTCGTGAAGCCGGAGCAGACGCCGCACCTGCCGATCACGCCGGTGCAGATCGCCGACGAATGCCTGGCCGCCGCCGAGGCCGGCGCGGCCCAGGTGCACATCCATGTGCGCCATCCGGAAACCGGCAAGCCGTCGATGGAGGTGGAGCTGTACCGCGAGGTGGTGGACCGCATCCGCCGCGGCAACCGCGAGCTGATCATCAACCTCACGACCGGCCCGGGCGGGCGCTTCATCCCGAGCGAGGACGACCCGAAGATCGCCGCGCCCGGCACCACGCTGCTGCCGCCGGAGAAGCGCGTGGAGCACATCGCGCTCATCAGGCCCGACGTGTGTTCGCTCGACCTGAACACCATGAACTCCGGCCCCGACGTTGTCATCAACACGCCGAGGAACGTGCGCCGCATGGCGAAGGTGATGCGCGAGGCGGGCGTGAAGCCGGAGCTGGAAATCTTCGATTCGGGCGACATCAACCTGGCGCTGGACCTGATCGCGGACGGCACGCTCGACGGCCCGGCCATGTGGACCTTCGTGCTCGGCGTGAAGTACGGCTTTGCGCCCACGCCCGAGACGCTGCTCTACGCGCGCAACATGCTGCCGCGCGGCGCCTTCTGGAGCGCCTTCGGCATCGGCCGCATGGAGTTCCCGATCGTCGCGCAGTCGTGGCTGCTGGGCGGCCATGTGCGCGTGGGCATGGAAGACAACATCTACCTCGAGAAAGGCGTGCTCGCCGAGAGCAACGCACAACTGGTGGCGAAGGCGCGCGACATCCTCGTGAGCCTTGGTGGCGAAGTGGCCAACCCGCGTGAGGCGCGCGCGATGCTGGGGCTTTCGAATGCCTGAGGTACGTTGTTCGGGGGGCGATCACGCCGACGGGGTGCCTTGCTCCGCGAATGTCCTCCGGCCTGCGGCCTCCCCCTTTATTTCGCTGCGCAAGGCACCCCGCCAGCGTGATCGTTGGACAGAGCGCAGGTTGATCGGCCGAGCACCAGCAGCGTGCCCTGTGCACAGGGCGTCGGGTGCTCCCCGCAGCGAAATAAAGGAGGAGGGG
>NZ_JBXASW010000066.1:0-31513 GCF_058809745.1 Variovorax sp. MPBD4-3 | reverse complement strand
CCCGGAAGGGGAGGGAGAACTACGAACGCGTGCGGCGCGGAGTCATTGCCGCTCCTGCGCCGGCCCGGCCGATTCGACCAGCGGCGACGCCGCCAGCACCGCCAGCGCATCCACCGGTTCCGGCACGCGCAGCCGCCACGCGCCGTTGCCGCCCGGCCCGCCCACCACGTCGGCGGAGATCGACTGCAGCAGCCGGTCGGCCTCGTCCATGCGCACGCCCTCTTTCCAGCGCACCAGGAGGTCGGCCCGCGCCGGCGCGGGCGCGGTGGGCACTGCGCGAAAGCGCACGTCGTCTTCCTCCGCGGCGTCGCGCCCGCCGAGCAGGCCGACGTTCTGGATCACCACGCACAGCGCCAGCACCGCGAAGGCCGGGCGCACCCAGCCTTCGGCGCCGAACCAGCGGCGGATGCTGCCCCACCAGCCGCCTTCGGGTCGCTCGGGCCGCGCCTGTGGCCGCGCGCGCGGTGCCTCCGCTTCTTCCGGCTGCACCAGCGCGCGGGCCAGCTGCAGCCCCGCGTTGCGGTACAGCGACTGGTAGTCGGCGCGCGGATCCTGCGGCCCGAGCGGCGTGCCCGACAGCACCGGGAACGCGCCGCCCCCCACGCTGCGCAGCGCGATGCGCCCCGGCTCGGGCGCGATGGGCGACGCCGCTTGCGCGGCCCACTCGTCGTGCACCGCGCGGATCGCCGCGAGCCGCGTGGCCGACACCTCACCGAGCACGCGCGCGCACAGCCGCGGGCTGGGCTCGAGCGTGAGCACGTTCCAGGCCTGGATCACGCCGAACATCGGCTCGAAAGGCTCGTCCCCGGGCTCCAGCAGCACGTCGAACGCGCTTGCCCAGTCGGCCTCGCCCGCGGCCATCCAGCCCTGCCAGAGATCCCCGTGGATGCAGCGGTCGAGCAGCACGCCGAGCAGCCGCCCCTCATGCAGCACGCTCACGAGCCGGCCCGGCGCCCAGCGCGCCGGAAACGCGCGCTGCGCCACCGCCTCGCGGCGCCGTGCCAGTTCGGCCAGCGGCAGCAGCAGGCTGGACATGGCGGGCACGCGCGCGGGTTCGCGCCTCGCTCCGGGCGTCGCACCCGGCATGGCCACGACCGCGAGGCCGGGCTCCTCATCCGCGCCGTCCTCGGGCACGGCCGAGCCGGTTTCGAGCGCGTTGCGGATCACGCTGAGCGGGGGCCAGAGTTCGGTGGGCATGGCGTCTGTTCCTGAATGGCTATGTCTTCAGGCGTAAGACGCTTCAGCACCGAGGATTTTGAAAACCTGCAGGATCGCGTCCATGTTGCCGGGCTCGATGGCGATGCCCAGCGTCTGCTGCAGCCAGCCTCCGAGCCGGGTCTTCGCATAGTCGGCGGTCATGCCCTCGCGCTTGTGCACCAGGCCCAGCCGGCCCGCGCGGTAGTGGTACGACGCGATGGCATGGCGCGAGGCAATGCCCGACAGCCCACCGTCGGCCTCCTTGCCGAAGCCCTCGCACAGCAGGATGCGTTCGGGCTCGGGCAGCTCGGCGATGAAGGCGCGCGCGGCCAGCTGCACCGCGTGCGCGCTCAGGCCGTGCTCCGCGAGGCAGCCTTCGAGGTCTTCGCCCGCGCCCACTTCGTCTTCCAGCTGCGCCTCGGTGATCTGCTCGCCGATGGAGAGCTTGCGGCGGAATGCGCTGGCGCGCGTGCAGTCGATCAGGTAGCGGCGGAAGTACGCGCACAGCGCGAATGCGGTCGAGGGCGCGCTGTGGCTCGCGCGCTCTTCCGAGTCGCCGGGGTCGGCATCGAGCCGCAGCACCTTGACGTAGATGAATTGCGCCACCAGCTCCTGCCGCCCCTCGCCCAGCACCTGCAGCTCGGGCGGGTTGCATGCCGAGAGCGCCTCGCCCACGATGCGGTACATGGCGCCCATGTCGTTCGCGGACAGCGTCTGCCTGCGCCGCCAGAGGCGGACGAGTTCAGAGCTTTCCGAAGACGACAGGGTTTCCTGCATGAGCTCAGCGAGTGAAAAACCGGGGGGCAGACATGACTAGTCGTCCACGCAGCTGCCTTCCGACGGCACCAGGCACTGCGGCAGGTTCGCGCCCACCGGCCCGCCGCGCGTGCGGATGGCCGACGAGGTGGCGGCCTGCGCCACCGCCAGGCCGCGCGGCAACAGGATCCACAGCTGCCCGCGCTCCTTCATGCGGCGCGCGTTGGTCGCGGCCTGCTGGCCGTTGCCGAAGAAGTAGTCGGCGCGCACCGCGCCGCGAATGGCGCCGCCGGTGTCCTGCGCGATGGTCAGGCGCTGCATCGGCGCGCCGCTGCCCGGCGTGCGCGTGGAGACGAACACCGGGTAGCCCAGCGGCGTGCTGCGCGGATCGACCGCGATGGAACGCCCCGCCGACAGCGGCACGCCGAACGCGCCCACCGGCCCGCCGACCGGCGAGGTGGCTTCCTTGAAGAACACATAGCTCGGGTCCTTGATGCCCGAGCCCGCGACCGCGCCGGCCGCGCGCCGCCCCGGCACCACCACCGCGCCGCTGGCCACCGGCCGCGCGAGCGTGAAGCCGCGCGTGCGGATGGTGCTGTTGTCGACCGCGCCCACGTCGTCGTCGTCGCCGTCGTCCAGCTGCAGCTCGATGGACGAGCCGCGCACCTTCACCGGGCTGCGCGGCTTGCCGTTGGCGGCCTGCGCCAGCGTCGGGCGGAAGGGCTGGCCGTTCTGCTCTGCGTAGGCCACGCGGATCAGCTCGCCGCTGGGCAGCTTGATGCGGCCCGAGCCCTGGATCTGCATCTCGTACAGCGCGCTGGCGCTGCTCACGAAAGCCAGCACCTTGGCGTTGGGCGCGCCCTTGGTCTCGATCTCCTCGCGCGTGTAGTAAGGCAGCAGCTGCTTGCCCTCGATGCGCAGCCGCACCTTGCGGTCGATGGTGTCGCGCGAGACGGCCGACAGGTCGAGCGCATAGAGGCCGGGCGCGCCCATGTCGCGCGTGCTCAGGCCGGTCTGCACCACCACGTTGCGCCCGTCCACCCGCGCGGCCACCGTGCCGTTGCCCGGGGGCAGCTTGCGGGCATCTGCGAACAGCATGTCCTCGGGCTGGCCGTAGACCGGGTAGATGAAGGGCGCGCCGTACTGCCGGCTGCCCGCGATCTCGGGCTCGAAGTAGCCGGTGACCACGCCGTCGGGGCGGCGGTCGTCGTCGCGGATCTGGTAGGCCGAGAACTCGCCCTCGAAGAAGCCGCGGATGGCGTTGTTGTTCCTGCCGTCGACCTTGAGCGCGCGCGCGCACACTTCCTTCCATTCAGCGCCGCGCCCGGTCAGCACCTTGCAGCTGCCGAGGAAGGCGGGCCAGCTTTCCGAGAAGTCGTCGCGCGACCAGCCCGGCACCGCGTCGAAGCCGACCGATGTGTAGGTGGCGAGCTGGGTCGAGAAGGTGCGCGCCTGGCCTGCCACGCTGGCGCCGGTCGGCGGCGGCGGGCGCGTGGCAGCGGCGGTGTCTGGCGTTGCGGCCGCGGTGTCGGTCTGTGCCGGTGGCGGCGCGGCACAGCCGGCCAGCGAAGCGACGGCGGCAGCGGCGGCCCAGCGAAGAAGCGTGGCGGTGAAGCCGGGGGTCGGGCGTGGCGGCAGTGAGGGGTGCATGGAGGTCTCCTGGTCCGGAAAAGGGAGCCCTCGCGCAGAGGGCCGGCGCTCTGCAGACGATTACTTCTCGACGATTTTGAAATTCGCGACGCCATAGACGTCGTTGCACGGCGCGCTGCCGGGCGCGCACACCGGCTTGCCCAGCAACGGCGAAGGACCGGTGCCGCGCGTGGCTTCGAGCGCGGCCAGCACCGGCAACGGGAACACCGGGAACACGCCGTCGTTCTGCACGCCGGCGGCACTGAAATCGCGCTCGTGCTCGCTCACCAGCACCGCGAACTGGTCGGTGCCGGGCGGGCCGCCCGCGTCCATCGGCCACGAGGCGCGCGGCAGCGCGAGCGAGCCGCCGGCGGTGATCTTGTTGTACTTGTCGAGCAGGTTCGGGAACAGCAGGAACATCTCGCCGCCGCTGGACAGCAGGAACACGTAGACGAAGCCCTCGCGCTTGCTGCGGACCTCGAACGCGAGCCGGTCCTTGCCGACGGTGACCTCGGACTTCTTCGGCGCGGCGGTCACGTCGAAGCCCGGCGCCGCGCCAGCGGCGAGCGACTGCAGCGACTCGAGCGGCGTGCGCGGCGCCGGCGCGGGCGCGGGAGGCGGCGGCGGCGCAGGGGGCGGCGGTGCCTCGGCGACCTTGGTGTCGCGCGGCGGCGCGGGTGCCGGCGCGACGGCGGCCTGCTTGCCGTTCGTGCCGGCCTCCGTGCCGCCGCCCGTGCGGCCCTGCAGGAACCACCAGCCGCCACCGGCCACGGCCGCGAGGGCGATGGCCGAGGCGATCGCAGTGATGGTCTTCCGGCCGGCGGGCGCAGAGGGCGCAGGAGACGGCGTCTTCGCGTTGACTGGCTTGCCTGTTGCTTTCCCGCTGCCCACGATGACGGTCGCCGCGTTCGCGCCGGCAGCATGGCCGCCGGCTCCTTGAACACGCGGCGGCTGCGTGCGCGGCACGGGCGCGACGGTGTTGCCCGCATCGAGATCGAGCGCCGCGCGCAGCTCCGCCATCGACTGCGGCCGCTGCTCGGGCCGCACGCCCAGGCCCGCGTCGATGGCCTCCAGCAGCCGCAGGCTGTAGCGCTGGCGCAGGATGTCGTTGCCCGCGAGCGGCACGTAGCTGTCCGACAGCAGGCGCGCCACCGAAGGCGGCGGCGCGCGCCCGCACACCGCCACGTGCATCACCGCCGCGAGCGCATAGACGTCGGTCCACGCGCCTTGCGACATGTCGGGCATCTCCGCGTACTGCTCGATGGGCGCATAGCCTGGCTTGAGGATGACGGTGATCGCCTGCGTCTTGTCGGTGATCACGCGGCGCGCGGCGCCGAAGTCGAGCACCACCGGCCGGCCGGAGCCTTCGAGCAGGATGATGTTGTCGGGCGCGATGTCGCGGTGATAGCAGTTGGCGCTGTGCATCACCGCCAGCGCCTGCGTGACGCCGTCCATGATGCGGATCAGCCATGCCTCGTCCACGCCCGCGGGGATGGCTACCAGGGCCTCTCTCAGCGTGTCGCCCCTGTAGAAGGGCATGACCATGTAGGTGGTGCCTTTTTCTTGCCAGAAGCGGTAGACCTTGAGCAGCGACGGGTGGTCGAACTGGGCGAGCAGGCGGGCTTCGTTGATGAAGCTGCGCATGCCGAGGTCGAAGGTTTCCCTGTGTCTTTCGGACAGGGGGACGACGGTGCCGTCCTGCTGCCTCGTGGACAACGAGGTGGGGAGGTATTCCTTGATCGCCACTACGCGTTCGAGGGTGTGGTCCCAGGCTTCGTAGACCACGCCGAAGCCGCCCTGGCCTATGACTCGGGTGACTTCGAATTCGGCCAGGCGGCTGCCTACTGGCAGGAGGCCGGCGTCGGTGCTGCCCGTGGCGGGGCTGGTGACCGGCTGGGCTGCTGCTGCGGCTGTGATGACTGTGGCTGCCGAGTCTGCGGGGGTTGTCGACCTTGGGACTACTCGGGTGCGGTCGTCGTTGGAGTCGGTCATTGACTGGCTCCTTTTTGAACTTTGCTTTTGGTTTGCTTTCCGGGGCCGGGATATCCGCCCGGCGGCGGACTCACTTTCTTTTGCTTCGCCAAAAGAAAGTAAGCAAAGAAAAGGCGACCCCACTGTCTGCGACCCTCCGCTTCGCTACGGGCAACCTGCGGTGCTCGCGTTTCGCGGGGTCTCGCAGAACTCGCTTCGCTCAAACAGCTGCGAGCCCTGATCCGCGAAACGCTGCGCTCCTCGGCGCAGCCAGAGGGGTGGGAGCGGGAACCGACACTGGCCTTTGCTTCGCTCGGCCCTATATGGCGCAGCCGCTGCGCGGCTGCGCCGTTCGCGCCGAGCGCAGCGATGGCGCGTTCGGTTTCCAAATCCCTTCTGGCTGCGCCGAGGAGCGCAGACGCAGGCGGGATCAGGGCCGCAGCTGTTTGAGCGAAGCGAGTTCTGCGGACCCCCGCCGTAGTCGAGCACCGCAGGTTGCCCGTAGCGAAGCGAAGGGACGCAGACAGCAGGGTCGCCTTTCTTTTGCCTACGTTTCTTTGGCGAAGCAAAGAAAAGTAGGTCGCCCGCCGGGGCGAGACCCGGCCCCGGAACACAAGACGAAGAGCGGCCTTCATCTCACTCCTCCTGCGCAAAGCCAAGAAAAAGCCCATCGAACTTTTCATCAACAGGCAGCCCGTCGCAAACCATCCGAACCCCAGCTTCACCAGCAGGATCACCAAGCCAAAGAGAAGCCCTCTCCATCGGCAGCTCGAGCACCTCCACACGCACCTCGCGCCCAGCCTCGCCGGCAGCAAGAAAGAGCCGCTGCAGCACAGCATCGAACCGCAGCGCATCCAGATCGCCCTCAAGCCCTTCGAGCGCGGCCTGGGTAGCCCGAATCCACCACTGCAGCGCGGCAATCAACGCCTCGCCGCGAAGCTCGGTCCCGCAAGACGCATCCAGTTCCACCGCCAGCGTGAAAGGAAAGTACCGCCCCACCCCGTCCACCGAAGGCATCAGCACCCCCATCCACGCCCGCTCGCCGGCTACCCCGGGCCCCAGCGCAAAGCACCATATGGGCGCCTCCAGATACCGCTCCACCCAATCGGCATGCCGGTCTTTCAACCGCGCCAGCCCGCGCTGCAGCCACTGGTCCCACACGGAGCGGAACGCTTCGGGCAGCCGGCGATGCGCGAAGTCCCCCATCCCCGGCAACTTGCCGAACCACCCCGGCAAATCCGCCGAGGCAAAAATGGAAGAAGAAGAAGAAAAAGAAGCCGCGCTCACAGCCCCTCCGGACAGGAAAACTCCCGCAGCTCGCGCAACCGGATCGGATGCTGCACGCTGTTGGTCGTCACCTCGAACCGCGTCTTGCGCGCGCCGACCTGGAAGGTGATGAAGAACTTCTCCGGCGCATCGCCCGCCTCGAGCTGCCCGTCGTCGAGCGCACGGAACAGCGCCCAGGGCCCATCCACGGCAGCGCCCGAGCTGCCCGTGGTCGAAGGCGGGCTCACCTGGATGCGCACCTGGTTGCTGCCCTTCGGCCCCGGCCACTGCACCGCCATCGGCACCACGGGGCCATGCGCGTACTTCACGAGCTGGCCGTCCACGTCGAGGATGAACTGGGTGATGCCCGCGTCCATCTCCACCGGCTTGAAGTCCAGCCGCATCGACGGGCCGCGGCCGCCGCCGCGGAAAAAGATGTCCTTGATGCGTGCCGCGCGTTCGAACTGCGCGAGCGCCTGCGTGGTGATGGCGCCGCGCTCGGCCACGGGCTTGTAGCGCCAGGGGCGGGTGCTGGTGTCGACCAGCGCGGCCAGCCGCTTCTGGAAGAAGTCGTCCATCAGGCCGCCGGGGCCGAACATCTGGCCGAAGTCTTCGGGCAGCACGTCGCGCTTGCTGTTGCCCACGAACGGGTAGCGGCCCGCGATGGCACGCGCGCAGAACTCGGCCACGGGGCGCAGGTCCTGGCTCAGGTTGCCGCGCTCGGCCACCTGGGCCTGCGCGGCGCCGGACTGGCTCAGGTTCTCGACCATCGAGCGCACGGGCTCCGGCAGCCGGCCCGCGTCCGACTTGAGCTTGCCCGCCACGTCGCCGGGCGGCGGCGAGGTGCGGCCCTTCACGGCCGTGTCGACCGCGTTGAGGTACACGTACACCTCGTTGAAGAGCTTGAGCGCATCGTCGATGGGCGCCGGCTGGTTGGGGCCGCCGGCGGTGACGAGGCGGCGCAGCGGCTCGAAGCGGTCGTCCACGATGCTCTCGATGCGCTTGCCCGGCGCCACCTGGCGGCCGGGGTCGCTGCCGAACAGGTCTTCCAGGCCCTTGCGCGTGTTGCGCACGGTCTCGGTCGCCTTGCTGACCACGTCCTTGTTGGCGTCGGCCGCCGGGATCAGCGTGGTCTGCCTGACCACCGCGCGCAGGAAATTCGCGAGCGGCGAATCGACGCCCGACAGAATGCGCGCGGTCTCGATGTTCTTCTCCAGGCCGGTGGCGCGGATCAGCCGCACGTCGGCCAGCAGTGCCTCCCACTGCTTCACGTATTCCTCCAGGTACAGGCGGCGCACGCGGTCGGTCAGCGCGCCGAGCGCGGCCACGTCGCGCAGGCGGTCGGCGGCGTTGCGGTCCTGCCCCAGCACCCACGGGTCTTCGTTGGCGAGCAGGCCGGTAAGCACGGTCACCTCGTTCTGGAAGCGCTTGTGATAACCGTCGTAGGTGAACATGCCCGGCACGCCATCGGTCAGCGGCTTGCCGCTGATGCGCTCGAACACCAGCGGGCCCGAGGGGCCGGTGGCGGCCGCCACGCTGAAGGCCGGGATGTCCTTGGTGGCGCGCTGGCGCTTCAGGCGGCTGAACACGCGCTGCTCCAGCGGGTAGCTCGCGAGCACCGCGCGCACGCTGCGCACCAGGTTCTCGTCCATCTTCAGCGGCGAGCGCGGCGGGCCTTGCGCGATGAGCACGTCGAGCTGGTCTTCGAGCGCCTTGCGCTGGTCTTCGGGAATGCCGCGATCGAGGTTGCGCGACCAGTCGAGCGTGATCCAGGCCTTCAGCGCCTCGGGGTCGAAGTGCTCGGGCTGGTAGAGCATCAGGTAGCTCTTGAGCGCTTCGTAGGTGTACTCGAGGTTGTCTTTCTGCGCGGTGCGCAGCTGGTCTTCGATGCGCTTGGCGATCTGCGGCAGGAAGGCGTCGTTGAGCGCGCGCTGGTGCGTGAGCATGGCGGCGGCGTCGAGCTTGTCGCCCTGGTAGAGGCCCAGCGTCATCGACAGCGGCTCGTTGCCGTCGTGGTTGTCGGGCGTCTTCCAGATGTCGCGCAGGCCCTGCAGCACGGGTGCGACTTCCACCAGGTTCTGCACCCGCGCGGGCAGCGCAGCCAGGTTCTGCCGGGCGGGCTCGACGCGGGCCTCGACCGACTTCAGGTAGTTCATGTTCTGCAGCGTGCTGTAGCCCCAGGCCGCGAGCAGGCCGACGGTGACCAGCGTCATCGCCGTCACGCCGATCACGCGCAGCGTGTGGCGGCGGCGCTCCAGCTTCACGTCGGCACCGGCCAGGCGCTGCTCGGGGAACACCACCTCGCGCAGCAGCGAGGTGAGGAAGTAGCTGCGTCCGCTGCTCTTCTGCGGTGCGAGCATCGCGCGCTCGATGCCGAAGCTGCGCGCCAGGCTGCCCATCACGCGGTCGATCGGGCTGCCTTCCTGCGTCCCGCTGGTGAAGTACACGCCGCGCACCCACGGCGGCTGCGCGAAGCGCGAACCGGTGAACACCTGCTCCAGCAGGTCGGACAGCAGCGGGCCGACGGAGCCGAACTGGGCAGGGAACCCGAAGATCGCCGCGCGGCGCGTGCCGTCGGTCTCGCGCTGCATGCGCGCGATGAGGCCGTCGTTCACGCGGTTGTGCAGCAATGCGAATTCGCGGTTGAAGGCCGTGGAGAGCCCCTTCTCCTCGACCTGCAGGTTCTCGTCGGTCGGCAGCGTGAAGCCGAAGACTTGCGCGCGCTGTTCCTTGCCCAGGTCGTCGAAGTAGTCGGTGAAGCCGTAGAGCAGGTCGCTCTTGGTGACGAGCACGTACACCGGCAGCCGGGTGGTGAGCTTGCTGTCGAGTTCGAGCAGCCGCGCGCGGATCGACGCCGCGAGCTGGCTGCGCGCCTCCGGCCCCTGGCTCAGCAGGTCGGCCACGCTCACGGTCAGGAACACGCCGTTCAGCGGCCGGCGCGGGCGCGCCTTCTTCAGCAGGCCCAGGAAGCCTTCCCATGCGCTCTTGTCTTCGGACTGGTGGCTGTCCTGTGTGGTGTAGCGCCCGGCGGTGTCGATGAGCACCGCTTCGTCGGTGAACCACCAGTCGCAGTTGCGCGTGCCGCCCACGCCGCGAATGGCGCCGGGGCCGAACTTCTCGGCCAGCGGGAAGCTCAGGCCGGAGTTGACCAGCGCGGTGGTCTTGCCGGCACCGGGCGCGCCGATGAACACGTACCAAGGCAGGTCGTACAGGTAGCTGCCGCCCGAGATGGAGAGCCAGTCGCGCCAGCCGGGTTTCTTGCCGGCCGCATGCAGGCGCATCTGCTTGAGCGTGGCGACGGCCTCGCTGAATCGCGTGTCGAGGATCTTCTGCTCGCCGTTGACCGGGGCATCGGCCCTGGCGGCGGGCGCCTTCATGAGGCCGTCGGTCAGGTGGCGGCTCGCGCGGCGGGCGCGCCAGCGGCGGTACAGCGCGCGCAGCACCACGACGAGCACGATGACGCCGATGACGATGGCGCGCGTCATCTCGCCTTCGAGCGGCGCGAGCGAACCGATCTTCACCAGCGGGCCGATCCACCAGACCAGCAGCGCGACGACGATGAGCGCAAGCAGCGTCAGCAGCAGCGGGCTGAACAGGAAGCCGAATATTTTCTTGATCATTTCGTCGCTCCTGGAACGGGAGCAGCCGATGTGGCGGCGGCGAGCCGGTCGGGTTCGGTCAGCAGCACGATGTCGACGCGGCGGTTGCGCGCGCGGTTGGCGGGCGTGTCGTTGGCGGCCACGGGCTCGGCATCGGCCTTGCCGTCGGAGCGCATGCGCGCGGGCTCGACCAGCGTGCTCAGCGCGCCCTTCACCGCGTCGGCACGCGCGGCCGACAGGTGCCAGTTGGACGGATAGCGCAGCGAGCGGATCGGCTGGTTGTCGGAGTGGCCGGTGATCAGCACCTCGCCCTTCACCTCGGCCAGCGCCTGCCCGATGCGGCGCAGCACCGGCAGCGACTGCGCCATCGGCTCGGCGCTGCCGGAGCCGAAGAAGGAATCGCCTCGCAGGCGCACCACGCTGCGGTCGGCTTCGTCGGTCACGGTGACCAGGCCCTGCTTGATCTCCGGCTCCAGGAAGCGCGCGAGGCGCGGCGTCTTCGCCGGCAGGGCCGGCGGCGCGATCTGGATGTTGGGCGCGCGCAGGCTCGAGACTGCGGCATAGGTGGTGTCGGAGCGGTAGTTGAGCGTGAGCCGCAGCGCGAACCACGCGAGCGCCAGCAGCAGCGCGAAGCCGGCCGCGAACACCCACAGCGGCAGCGACTCGCGCAGCCGCACCGTGCCCGCGCCCTGCCCGCGCCAATGCGGAGAAAGCTCGGGCTCCACGGCGGGGCGGTCCTTGGCGATCAGGTCGGCCAGGCGCTGGCGCACCGAGTCGAGCTGCGCGCGGCCGTTGTCGACCACGCGGTAGCGGCCCTCGAAGCCGAGCGCGAGCACGCTGTAGATCAGCTCCAGCAACTGGCGGTGCGTGGGCACGTCCTGCGCGAGCTTGGCCAGCAGCTGGAACACCTTCTCGCCGCCCCAGGTCTCGTTGTGGAACTGCACCAGCAGGCTCTGCTTGTTCCAGCCGGCCTGCACGCCCCAGGGCGTGTTGGCCACCGCTTCGTCGAGCGCGGTGCACAGCACGTAGCGCGCGGCGAGCACCGATTCGTTGCTCACGCCGGCGCGGCGCGCGTTGGCGTCGAACTGGTTCACCGCGTCGGCGGTGGAGGCGCGCAGGGCCGGCACGTTGGGCGGCTGCGCGAGGTTGCGCAATTTGCCGATCAGCACCAGCAGCTTGCCGGCGGCCGACACCAGCGGGTTGAGCAACCCCAGTTCGCCGACCTCGGCCGCGGGCGTCGGATCGGCGCCGCCGAAGAACGGCGCCGGTGCAGGCGCAGGCGGCGCACCGCCCGGCGTGCGCGGCTTGGGCTTGATGACCGTGCGTTCGGATTCGAAAGCGGCAAAAGGATCGGGAGGTGTGCTCATGATGGCTCCACGCTGACGGTGCCAATAAGTGCGCGAAGACTGGGGGTCATGCTCGTATCGCCCAGAAGGCAAGGTCGAGGCCGGGGAAGTCGCCCGCGATGTGCATCGCGATGCCGCCCGACTGCTCGAGCTGGCGCCACAGGTCGCTGTTGCGTGTTTCGAGCTCGAAGTAGTTGGCGCCCGTGTGGAACGGAATCTGGCGCGGCGCGACCGGCATCGGCGTGAGCGTGACGCCCGGCAGCGCCAGGTTCACGAGGTCGCGGATGCGCTCCACCGGGCCGATCTTGACCTGCGTGGGAAAGCGCGCGCGCAGCGCCTCGCTGGGCATGTTCGCGTTCACCGCGAGCACGAAGGTCGCCTTGCGCTGCAGTTCCACGTCCGTCACCATCGCCACGCGCACGCCGTGCTTGCGGTCGTGCAGTTCGATGCGGATCGCCGACTGCTCCAGCACCATCGACAGGCTGCGGCGCAGATCGTCCATGAGCGGGCGGAAGCTCGTCGCGAGGTCGTCGTGGATGTAGGGCCCGAAGCGCGCCACGCGGCGTGAATCCCGAAAGCTCGCCAGGTCGCCGGCCAGCCCGAGCGCATGCTCGAAGAAATGCTGCGGATGCAGCATCGCGCTTTTGGCCAGGTGCGCGAACACCGCCTCGTTGCGGTTGACGGCCTGCAGCAGCATGAAGTCGGCGATCTCGGCCACGCCGCCGGTGCCGCCCTGCGTCATGCGGCCGGCAAGCGCCTCGCCGCGCTGGCGCAGCAGGCCCAGCAGCTCGTCGAGCCAGGCGCGGATCACCGAATGGCCCGCCACGTCGAGCAGCGGCGGCAGCATCGCGCGGTCCAGCAGCACCTGGTTGTCGACGCGGCGCTCCTGCACGCGGGCGATGCCGAGCGTGGTCCAGGCGTCGGTCGCCTCGCCGGCGCGCATCAGCCGCGTGTGGAGCTGGCCCAGCTGCAGCATGGCGGTGCGCTCGCCGGCGGTGTTGGAGTCGGGCACCTCCGACTCGAGCACGCGGTGGCGCACCAGCTCCTCGTAGTCTTCCGCGTCGGCCTCGCGCGCGCCGGCGCGGCGCAGCGGCAGCGCGAGCACCACGGCCTCGTCGCGCATGCCGGCGGGAATGTCGATGGGCTCGGGCAGCGGGTCGACCGCCGGCATGTCGAACACGGTGCCGTCGCCGAACACGCCCACCGCCCGCACCAGCGCGAGCTTGCCGAGCGTGAGCGCGGCGGCGTCGATCTCTAGTTCGGCAAAACCCCAGGCATAGGGCGTGGTCGCGCGCAGCAGCACATGCCGCGCATGGTCGGCATGGCGCTCGCTTTGCTGCAGGTGCTGAGGCTGCAGCAGCATCCCCTCGCTCCACACCACTTTTGTTCGCCAGCTCATCCACGCTCCGTCAACGGCAAGGGTGCCGGAAAAGAAGCACGGAGTTTCAGGCGCGCGACGCGGCGGGCAAATCCGCCTTAAGGCCTAGGCGCGGGGGTTTGGTGGTACGGCGAAGGGACTAGGGAGCGCCGCGAGGCGTCAGCGGTTCGGCGCGCGCAGTGCCTCGACCTGCTCCGCGTAGGTCTTCTCGATGCGCTGCAGCCGCTGTTCGCGCGCGGCCTCGTTGACCCACGAAGCGGCCATGGCGCGCTGCCTGCCCAGCTGGTACTCCAGCCGGGCTTCGGGCAGCAGCGCGCTGTCGTCGGCCTCGACGTAGCCGTAGCCCGCGCGCAGGTTCTTCAGCACCTCGCGCTCGGCGTCGCCGCGCGGGCCCCGGGCCTTGCCGTAGCCGGTCAGGAAGTTCTGCAGCCGCGCCTGGAACTCGGGCGGGTAGTTGCGCCGCACCACCATCGGCGCGCCCGGCGGCGGCTCCGACTCCCACACCACCTGCAGCCGCTCGGCCTCGACCGGGAACTGCTGCCTGAAGCGTTCGAAGTCGGTGGTGTTGTTGGTGGCCACGTCGGCGTCGCCGTTGGCCACGGCGAGCGCGGTGGCCTGGTGGGTGCCGACGAACTCGCTGAGGAAGCGGGTTTCCATCTGGATGTTGTTCGGCAGGAAGAACTGGCTCTGCGGCACGATGAAGCCCGTGACCGAGCGGCTGTCGCCGCGCGCGAGCCGCCAGCGCTGCGGCTCGGCGAGCAGGCCGGCCAGCGTGTTGAGGGGACCGGCCTTGCGCATCAGCAGCACCGCGCGGTGCTGGGGGTTTCCGGGCTGCTTGGCAATCTGCGCCACCACCTTCATGCGCCGCTGCATCACCGCGTCGAGCGCCATCTTGGCCGACAGGAAGGCCATGTCGATCTCGTCGCGGCCGATGGCGCGGTCGAGTTCCTCGTAGGACGGCACCGAGTACGAGCTGACCGGGACGCCGAGCGCGCGGCTCATGTCGGCCATCAGCGGCGTCCACAGCGCCCGCGACTCGACGGTGCCGCCCAGCGGCAGCACGCCGAAGCGCACCGCGCGCACCACCTCTGGCACGCCGGTCGCGCCCCTGGCGGGCGCGGGCGCGGGCGTCGCCGCATTGGCGCCCTGCGCGGCGGCCGTGGCGGGCGCGGCCAGCATCGCGGCCGACGCGGCGCAAAGCAGCGTCGCGGCAAGCAGTCGGGCGGCGGCGCGGGCCATCAGGGAGACACGTCCTTGAGCACGCCGACCTGCTCGGCGTAGCTGCTGTCGATGCGCTGCAGGCGGGCTTCGCGCGCGGCGTCGTTGACCCACTGCGCGGTCATGGCGTTCTGCCGCGCCAGTTGCCAGGCCAGCCTGGCGGCCGGCTCCAGCGAGCTGTTGTCGGCCGGCAGGAAGCCGGCCAGGTCGTGCAGCGACTTGAGCACCAGCCGCTCGGCGTCGCCGCGCGGGCCCTTGGCGCGGCCGTAGGCGGTCAGGAACACCTGCACGCGCTTGCGCAGCTCGGGCGGGTATTCGCGCCGCACCACGATCTGCGCATGCGGAATGAGGTCCGACTGCCACAGCACCTGCAGCCGTTCCGCCTCGGCCGGAAAGCGCTGCTTGAAGCGCTCGAAGTCGGCCGTGTTGTTGGTGGCCACGTCGGCCTCGCTGTTGGCCACGGCCAGCGCGGTGGCCTGGTGGGTGCCGACGGTCTCGCTGAGGAAGCGCGTCTCCATCGCGATGTGGTTCGGCAGGAAGAGCTGCAGCTGCGGCACGATGAAGCCCGACACCGACTGCTTCTCGCCGCGCGCCAGCCGCCAGCGCTCGGGCTGGGCCAGCAGGTCTTTGAGCGAATTGAAGGGCGGCGCCTTGCGCGCCAGCAGCAGCGCGCGGTAGCCGGGCAGGCCGTCGTGCCGCACCACCTGCGCCACCACCTTCATGCGGCGCTGGGTGACGGCGTCCAGCGCCATCTTGCCGGACAGGAAGGCCATGTCGACCTCGTCGCGCCGGATGGCCTGCTCCAGCGCCTCGTACGAGTTGACGGACAGCACGCTCACCGGCCGGTCGATGGCGCGGCTGAGCTCGGCCAGCAGCGGATCCCAGTCGCTGCGCGACTCGAAGGCGCCGCCCAGCGGCAGGATGCCGAAGCGCACCGGCGGCTCGCGCGCGGTGCCCTGGGCGCAGGCCAGCAACGGCGCGAGGCCGACGAGCAAGCCCATCGCCGCCGCGCGCAGGGCAGCTGGAAACAGGGCAGTGAGGCGCAATGAAACCAGCATTTTTTGACCGGATGGCATGGGGTTCGCCGACGGGCGGCGGGTCTGACACGGGCTGTGCGGACGCCATTAAATAGCAATTGCGCGTAGTTTTCGTGATGTTTTTCCTGCTTCCCTGTTCGCTCCGGCGCCCCTAAGCTCGGGCCTCCATGCGTCCGAAGCCTTCATGAACTGGAACTTCCGCGTCCTCCGCGGCCTGGCCCGCCTCACTTTCGCGCAGCAGCTGATCCTGCTGGCGCTGGTGCCGGCGGCCCTGGCCACGCTGGCGGCCATCGCGGTACTGACGCGCCAGCACCTGGGCAACCTCACCGAGCTGATGCGGGCCAATGCGCAGACGGTGGCGCTGCAGGTGGCCACGGTGGCGCAGGCCCCGCTGGCGCGCATGGACCGCCGGGCGCTGCAGCGCACCGCCCAGTCGGGCACCTACCAGCCGCACGTGCAGCAGGTGCAGATCTGGACCGAGGACGGCGAGATCGTCGCCAACTCCGAGACCTCCGACCGCGCGCGCGGCGAAGGCCTGCAGGTGGTGGTGCCGATCGTGGGCGACGACGGCCGCCACACGGGCAAGGTGATGGTCGAGATCAGCCTGAGTGCGGTGCAGAGCGCGCGGCGTTCCGTGTGGCTCAACGTGGCGCTGGTGCTGGCATTCAGCCTCGCGGGCGTGGGCCTGGCCGGCTGGTGGGCCGCGCGGCGCATCAGCGAGCCGATCCGGGCGCTGGGCAAGGCGGTGGACCGGCTGGGCGCGGGCGAGGACGCGAGCGTGGCGATCGAGGGCACGTCGGAGGTGCGCCACCTGCAGCACGGCTTCAACCAGGCCGCGCGCGCGCTGGCCGAGAGCCACCGGCTGCTGCAGAGCCGCATCAACGAGGCCACCGCCGAGCTCGCGCGCAAGAACCAGCAGCTGGAAGTGGCGAGCCAGGCCAAGACCCGGCTGCTGGCCGCCGCCAGCCATGACCTGCGCCAGCCGCTGCACGCGCTCACGCTGTTCTCCGACGGCCTGGCCAACGGCGAGACCGACCCGGTGAAGCTGCAGCGCATCGGCCACATCCGCGAGTGCGTGGATTCGCTCGACCGGCTGTTCTCCGAGCTGCTGAACCTGTCGCAGCTCGACGCCGGCGTGCTGCAGCCGCAGTGGGCCGACTTCCCGCTCGACCGGCTGTTCGACGAGATCAGCCGCAACTTCCGCCCGGTGGCCGAGCAGCAGGGCCTGCGGCTGGTGGTGCGCAAGACCGACGTGTGGGTGCGCTGCGACTACGTGATGCTCTCGCGCATCCTGAACAACCTGGTGTCGAACTCGCTGCGCCACACCATCGAGGGCGGCGTGCTGATCGGCGCGCGGCGGCGCGGCAAGGGCGTGCGCATCGACGTGGTCGACACCGGCGTGGGCATCGCGCTGCAGCACCAGGCGCGGGTGTTCGAGGAGTTCTACCAGGTCGAGCCCACCGGCCGGCAGGCGGCGCGCGGCGCGCGCGGCATGGGTCTGGGCCTGGCCACGGTGCAGCGGCTGGCCGACCTGCTCAACACCCGAGTCGACCTCAGCTCGAAGCTGCACAAGGGCACCTGCGTGCGGGTGCAGGTGCGCTCGGCGCCGGCCGCGCTGCCGGTGCCGGCGCTGCCGGTGGCCCTGGCCGGCATGGAGGAGGAGGAAAGCCTGGCCAACGTGCGCATCCTGGTGATCGACGACGAGCGCACCATCCTCGAAGGCCTGAGCGTGGTGCTCGCCAACTGGGGCGCCGAGGTGCTGCCCGCGCAGACACGCGC
This sequence comes from Variovorax sp. MPBD4-3, assembly GCF_058809745.1. Lineage (NCBI taxonomy): Bacteria > Pseudomonadati > Pseudomonadota > Betaproteobacteria > Burkholderiales > Comamonadaceae > Variovorax > Variovorax sp. MPBD4-3. Next base: position 14,337 of record NZ_JBXASW010000066.1, on the reverse strand, counting down.
CGAGGCACTGGCCATGGCCGACGGCTGGGCGCAGCCGCCCGACGTGGTCATCAGCGACCTGCTGCTGCAGGGCGGCGACAACGGACTCGACGTGATCGCGGCGCTGGAGCGGCACCCGCGCGGCATCGGCCCCGGCACCGCGCGGCTGCTGGTGACGGGCGAGACCAAGCCCGACCGGCTGCGCGAAGTGGCCAACGCGGGCATCACGGTGCTCTACAAGCCGGTGTCGCCGCGCGTGCTGCGCCAGGCCATCCAGGCGCAGCGCGCCGCCGCGGCCGCGCTGCTGGCGGACGCCTGACGGCCGCCTCGCGGGGTAGGTGCGCGGGTAGTCCGTCGGACATAGGCCGAGCGGCTGCCGCGCAGTGATATTCGTCACGCGGGCAGGCCGCCGCGGCCACTGACATAAGCCCTCCGCCTTATCGCAAGAAGCAGGGGCGGTCCTTACATTGGATCATCGCCCCTTGCTGCGGAAGCAGTCCATGTTCCTTGCCGTGCCCCACATCTTCGCGCTCTTCCGCGGACGTCCAGGACGCCCCGCGAAACCGCGCGCGGGCATGCGGCGCGGCGCGCTGGCCCTGCTGGCCGCGGCGGCCGCGTCAGCCACGGGCCTGGCGGCTGCATCCAGCCTCACCGTGCTGATGGGCGACGACATTCCGGCGTCCTCGGAGTTCGTGCAGCAGCTGCGCGCCGACCAGGAACCCGGCAGCCGCTTCGACCTGGTGCGGCTGCCGGCCGGCGGGGCCGCGCCGTCTTCGGAGCCGCAGCTGGCGCCGGACGCCGGCACCGACCCCGACCGCGCCGCCAATGCGGGCGTGCGCACCCGCGGCCTGCGCGCGGCACCGGCCGACGCCCCGCTGACCATGGCCGTCGGCCCGGCCGCCGCGCGCGCCGCGGTCGAGCGGCCCGGCCAGGAACCGCTGGTGCTCGCGATGCTGAGCCGGCTCGACTACGAGACGCTCAAGGCCGCGAGCCCGGCGGCCCTGCGGCGCAGCGACCGCCGCGTGGGCGTGCTGCTGCGCGACCCGGCCATGACCGACCAGCTCGCGCTGATGAGCGCGGTGCTGCCGCAGAAGCGCCGCGTGGGCGTGGTGGCCACGCCCGAGTCGGAGCCGCTGGTGCGCGAGCTGCAGCGCGCCGCCCAGGTCGCCAACCCGGCCTGGGACGTGCGCATCGAATACGCGCCCGACGCCCGCTCGCTGGCCGCCGCGCTGCGCATCGTGGTGCCGCAGAGCGATGCGCTGATGGTGCTGCCCGACCTGATCGGCGACAACCAGGCGGCCACGCTCTCGGTGCTGCGCGCGGGCGCCGGCGCGGGCCTTCCGGTGTTCGGCACCAGCGAAGGGCTGGTGCGCTCGGGCGGCCTGGCCGCGGCGGTGTCGACGCCTTCGCAGCTCGCCCAGCAGGCACGGCTGCTCGGCCAGAAAGTGGCCGCCGCGAACGCGAACGCAAGCAGCAACAACGGCCCGCTGGTGGAAGCGGCGACGCCCGCCAGCGTGCGCGTCAACGCCACCGTGGCACGCGGACTCGGCCTGCGCCTGCCGGAGGAACGGGAACTGGCCGAGCGACTCGCGGCGCCGCGATGAGCACCGCCGCGCGGCCCTCCAATGGCACGGCACCGGATGCGGCGCCCGCCGCATCGCCGCCGCCGCCCAACCACACGCTGGTGGTGCGCGGCAACCTGCAGAACGACCTGTTCCGCCTCGGCGTGGTGCCGTGCGCGGCAGTGGCGCTGGCGCTGACCGGCTGGTTCACGCACAGCCGGCTGCAGACGCTGGAAGCCGCCTTCGATGCCGAGGGCCAGGCGGTCGCGCGGCAGGTGGCGGCCATGTCCGACCTGAGCCTGTATGCGGGCGACCTGCCCGCGCTGCAGAACGTGGCCAATGCAGCGCTGCGCGGCGGGCAGGTGACGCGGGTGGAAATCAGCAACAGCGCGGGCGTGTTCGTCACCGCGGGGCCCAAGACCACCTCGCTCGCGCGGCTGCGCATGTTCACCTCGCCGGTCACGCTGCGCGAGGCCTCGCGCGCCAGCGCCTTCGCGCCCGCGGGGTCCACGGCGGCGGGCGACACGCCCATCGGCCTGGTGCAGACCTTCCGCGACACCACGGCCTACACGCGCGAGCGCAGCCGCTCGCTCATTGCCGGCATCGGCATCGCGATGGTGGCGCTGATCGCGGCCTGGGCCTCGGTGCGCCACATGGCGCGCACGGTGGCGCGGCCGCTGCGGCGCGTGTCGCGCACCGTCGCGGCGCTGGAGACCGGGCAGTTCGACGTGCGCTGCGGCGTGGTCGAGGGCGGCACGCGCGGCACGCACGAGCTGGCGGTGCTGGCGCACGACATCGACCGGCTCGCCGAGCGGCTGCAGCACAACCGCCAGGTCAGCGAGGAGCGCGTGCGCGAGGCCACCGCCGTGGCGCTGCAGCGCATGGCCGAGGCCGAGCAGGCGGCGCTGTCGCGCGCGCGCTTCCTGGCCGCCGCCAGCCACGACCTGCGCCAGCCGCTACATGCCATGGGCCTGTTCATCGACGGCCTGCTGCCCGGCGCCACGCCGGCGCAGCGCCCGGCCGTACTGCGGCTGCAGGAGAGCACCGAGTTCATGGGCGTGCTGCTCGACGACCTGCTGGAGATCTCGCGGCTCGATGCGCAGGTGCTCACGCCGGCGATCGCCAAGGTATCGCTCGACGCGCTGTTCGACCAGATCGACGCGCAGCATGCCGCCGCGGCGGCGCAGGCGCGCGTGCGCCTGCACTGGAGCGACCGGGGCCTGGCGGTGCGCACCGACGCGGCCATGCTGCGGCGCATCGTCGGCAACCTGGTGAGCAACGCGCTGCGCCATGCGCCCGAAGGCGGCACCGTGCTGGTGGCCGCGCGGCGCTGCGCGGCGGGCGTGCGCATCGAGGTGCGCGACAACGGCGTGGGCATCGCGCCCATCCACCAGGGCCGCATCTTCGAAGAGTTCTACCAGGTGGCCAACACCGAGCGCGACCGCCGGCGAGGCTTCGGGCTGGGGCTGGCGATCTGCGCGCGCATCGCCACGCTGCTGGGCACGCGCATCACCGTGCGCTCGGCGCTGCAGGCCGGCAGCACCTTCGCCTTCACCCTGCCCGCCGCGCGCGCCGCCGATGCGGCGCCGCCCGAGCCGCCGCAGTTCGCGCCCGCGCCGCTGGCCGGCCTGCGCTGCCTGGTGGTGGACGACGACCCCGCCATCCTCGAAGGCACCCGCACGCTGCTGGCGCAATGGGGCTGCCAGGCCGACTGCGTGACCACCGGCGCCGACGCCATCGCGCGGCTGGGCGGCGGCGGCGTGCGCTACGACGCCGTGCTGTGCGACCTGCAGCTGGCGGGCGACGACGACGGCGTGAACGTGCTCGACGCCGCCAAGCGCCTGCAGCCCGACGCGCTCGCGGTGCTGGTGTCGGGCGCGACCGGGCCCGACGTGCTGCAGCGGCTGCGCCAGGGCGGCGTGATGCTGCTGACCAAGCCGGTGGCGCCGGCCAAGCTGCGCGCGCTGCTCACCACGCGGCGGCAGGTTGCGGCAAGCTGACGACCGCGCAAGACCATCCACACCCGGACCGCCCATGCTCTCCATCGACGCCCTCCCGCAGATCCGCCCCTTCATCGCCACGCCCAGCTACACCGGCCAGCTCACCAGCGACTACGTGCGCAGCCTGCTCGGCCTGGTCAACCTGGCGTGGCGGCACGGCTTCGCGATGCAGACGCGATTCCTCGACGGCGACAGCCTGATCCCGCGCGCCCGCAACAGGCTGGTGGCGGAGTTCATGGCCGACGCGCGCTGGACGCATCTGTTCTGGATCGACGCCGACATCGGCTTCGAGCCGGAGGCCGCGCTGCGGCTGCTGCTGGCGGGCCGCGCGGTGGTGGCCGGCGTGTACCCGCACAAGAGCGACGGCTGGCCGGGCGAGGGCCTGGCGCAGGCGCTGCCCGCGGGCAGCACGCGCGAAGACTTCGAGGCGCGCCACGCGGTATTCCCGGTGAACCTGAAAAACGCCGGCGTGGACGCCGACGGCTTCGCCGAAGTGCTGGACGCCCCTACCGGCTTCATGCTGATCGAGCGCAGCGTGTTCACCCGGCTCGCGCAGGCCATGCCGCAGCTGCGCTACACGCCCGACCACATGGAAGACGCGCAGGCGGCCGCGCAGGTGCACTACCGCTTCTTCGACGTGTGGGCCGAACCCGGCAACGGCCGCTACCTGAGCGAGGATTTCGCCTTCTGCCGGCGCTGGCAGTCGATCGGCGGGCAGGTGTTCGTCGACACGCGCTCGCGGCTGAGCCACACCGGCACGCGCACCTACCGCGGCGATTTTTCGCGTTCGCTGGCGATGTCCGCGGGCCCGTCCGAAGGTCAGGCCTGAAGCAGCGCCGCCAGGTCCTTCGGCAGGCTCGCGAGCGCATAGCCGCGCCCGGGCGCCACCGCGGCGAGCCGCAGCGCCGGCCCTTCCTCGGCAAGATAGTCGTAGCCCATGGGCTGCAGGCGCCGCTCGGGGTCGAGGCGCCGGTACAGGTCGCGCCGCGCGACGCGGTCTTCGCGGCGAATCATCTTCAGGTGGTAGAGCCGGTAGTAGCTGCGGTACATCACGCCGTGTTGCGCCACGGCGTCGGGGTACCACGGTCCATGCAGCGCCGGCGCCTGCGCGAAGGCGATCTCCTGCGGCAGGCGGAACAGGCAGGCGCGCGACTTGTGCGCCCACGGGCCGTCGATGCGGAACCGGTCGGGCGCGTCCCACAGTTCCCGCATCGCGACCGACAGGCAGGACAGCTGCGTCTCGGAGAGCGAATCGACGATGGCATTCAGGTTGTCGAGGAAGAGCGTCTCGTAGCGCTCGTCGGCATCGCACGCCAGCACCCAGCCGGCGCCGTGCGCGCGTGCGCATTCGAGCAGGCGGCGGCGGTTCTCGCGCTCGTTCCATGCGTGCCTTTGCGCTGGCGCCGGCGGGTTCGACAGCAGCTCGAGCAGCTTGGGCTCGCGCCGTGCGATGTGCGCCGTCCCGTCGGTCGAGCCGTCGTCGAGCAGCACGAAGCCGTCGACATGCGCGCGCAGGTGCGCGAGGCAGCCCTCGAGCAGCCGCGCCTCGTTGCGCAGCTGCATCACGCAGACGATGCGCGGGCGCGCGGTCAGCCGCCGTGGCGCTTCCTTGCTGCAGCGCGGGCAATGAAAGTGCGGCGCCGGCTCGTGGTGGACCATGCGCGCGCAAATCTCGCACTGCAGCCGCGAACCCATCGCGAACACGGGCGCGGGGCGCAGCCAGGGTGGCGCGTCCTGCGGCGACGGCGGCAACGCAGCGGCGTCCGTGCGAGCGATGCGCGTGAAGTCGCAGCCCCATGCGCGGCGCTCCGCGCCCTCGTTCGCGCGCGCGGTGGCCGGGGTGCAGCATGCCCAGTCGTTGTCGGGGTCGAACTGCTCGCTGCCGTCGCGCGCCTCGAAAGAAAGGTGCAGCAGTTTCAGGTCGGCGCAGGCCAGCAGTTGCCAGCCGGCCATCTCCAGGCGCACGCGGAAGTTGTCGTCGTCGCCGCCCCAGCGCGCCAGCGATTCGTCGTAGCCGCCGACGGCATCGAAAGCTTCGCGCGCGCAGCACAGGGAGCCGTAGAAGGTGCGCAGGTAGAGCGCGTCGGGCACGGCGTGTGCGAACAGCGTGGCCAGCGCGGCAGGCATGGCATGGGCGCCGGGCTCCGGCGCAGCGTCCAGCTCGTCGAACCGCGCGAAGCCGACGCGGCCGACCGCCACGCCACGGCCGCCCTGCATGGCCGCATGCAGCGCGATGGCGGGCGCATCGCCCACGTAAGCGGATTCGGGCGAATGCACGAACACGAAGCGGCCCGCGCTGTGGCGCACGCCCGCGTTGATCGCACAGCTCGGCGGGCGCCACGCGTGCGCGCGGTCGTTGGCCAGCAGGGTCCAGGCAACGCCGGGAAAGCGCGCGAGCAGTTGCTGCAGCCCCTTTTCCTCGCTCGCATCGTCGAGCGCGATCACCACCTCGATGCCGGGGCGCGACCAGAACGGCGCGTTGAGCGCGACGACGCGCTCGAACTCGGCCAGCTTGCGATAGAACGGCATCACCACGCTGAGCCACGGCCGCGCCGCGCCGGGCGCGGTCATGCGCGGCTCCGCCCGGACGCGTCCTCGCCGGCGGCCGCGCCGCGAGACAATGCTTCTCCACGTGTCCGTGGTACCACCTGCGTCATACCGCCATCATGAACGGCTGCTTCATCAACCTGCAAGACAGCATCGCGCGCCGCGAGGCCATGGAAGCGCAGCTGCGCGCGCTCGGCCTGCCGGGCATCGCCCGCCTGGAGGCGACCGGCACGCACGGGCTGCCCGCGCACGCCACCTTGCCAGACGCCCGGGTGAGCCCGCGCGAGCACGCCTGTTTTCTTTCGCATGCAGGCGCCATCGACAGTGCGCCGCCGGGCGACTTCTTCCTGGTGCTCGAAGACGACGCGCTGCTGAGCCGCGCGCTGCCGCCGCTGCTGCGCCAGCCCGATGCGCTTGCGCAGCTCGGCGGATTCGACCTGGTGTTCCTCGAATGCATGCCCGGCATTTCGGCGCCCGGGCTGCTGGCGCTCTGGCAGGCGTTGCGCAAGCACCTGCCGCACGACGCGCACGGCGCGGGCATGCCGCGCGATGCCATCGGCGGCGTGGAGATTCTCGATGCGCGGGGCCTCTACAACTGGGGCGCGGTGGCCTACATGGTCACGCCGCAGGGCCTGCGCACGCTGCCCCCGCTGCTGCGCGAGGCGCTGGCCGCGGGCCCGGCGCTGGCCTTCGACATGACGCTCCACACGCTGGTGCACGACGGCCGCATCCGTGCAGCCGTGCTCGCGCCGTTCCTGGCCACGCCGGCGCTGTCGAGCCATGCGCAAAGCACCATCGACGACCGGCCGCGCGCGGCCGGGAACGACGCGCTGTCGGGCGCGCTGCGGCGGCTTTTCTTCGCCGGCCCGCTCGACGCGCCCGAGCTCGAAGCCCACGTCGGTGCCTATCGCCATGCCGCGCTCACGCAAGACCCGCAGCTGCAGTTGCTGGCCGACCTGATGGCGCAGCTCTTCGTCATCAGCGCGCGGCCGCCGCATTGAAGCCGCGCGCTCAGAAGTCCGAACATCCGTTGCGCCGCTCGGTGTTCACGCAGCTCAACAGGTTGGGCCGCGAGCGCACGCGCGACCATTCGCGCGCCAGCACGTCGCCGGCCTGCGAGGCGCGGTCGCCGTCCAGCGGGCCGGTGGCCAGGCAGATCGGTGCCTGGCCGATGTTGCGGTCGTACAGGTAGGTGGAAGGCAGCTCGCGCAACACGTCCACCGTGGGCAGATCGGCCGGGCTGAACTGCGCCACCACAGGGGCCGCATCCACGCGCAGCGTGCCCGGCACCACGCGCACCGCGTACCCCGCGGCCGACGCGAAGGCGCCGTCGATCGGGTAGCTGCCCGGCGGGCTGCCGGCGTTGGCGCTGGTGCCCGGCGCACCGCTGAAGCTCGACGCGTTGTCGCCCAATATCAGCCCGCTCACGCTGTACGTGAAAAGCGGATTCGGCGCGCCCTGCGGCCGTGCGGCGTCGCCGATGGTCACGGTGGCCGTCGGCTGCTGCGCATAGATGAAGTGGTTGCCGCCGGCCGGCACCGTCACCGTGCACAGGCCCAGGTAGGCGCAGTGATACAGGTTGGGCAGCGTACCGGTGCCGGCGAGGCCGCCGCGCGCCTCGCCCACCCAGGTGTCGGCCCAGATGCGCCACGCACCGCCGCCGATGGTGAAGCCGCCCGGATTCTGGAAACGCGCGGCCGCCACCAGGTCGGTGCCCGCCCCGCCGGCCACCGTGGTGCCCAGCGTGAGGTCGTCGGCCAAGGTGCGCACGAACACCGTGTTGGCCGCCATCGACGCCACGCCGGCCGTTGCCGCCTGGTTGGTGGCGGCGTCGAAGCCGGCGACGCTCGGCGCACCGATGGTGACCGCATTGGCGTCCACGTAGCCGAACCCGCCCGCGGCACCGCCGCCCAAGACGGCCACGTTGTTCGCCGGGTTGCGCAGGTCGACGCTGCCCTGGAGCGAACGTGCGAGCAGGCTCGTGGCATTGATGGCGCCCGCAGCCGATTGCGTGATGTTGCCGGCCGACAGCAGCCCGACCTGCGTGGCATTGATCGCACCGTTGACGGCGATGTTTCCGCCGCCGTCGTTCTGCAGCGTCAGCGCGCCCGAAGCCGACAGCGGGCCGGCCACGGTGATGTCCGCCGCCTGCGTGTTGCTGCCCGCGACGATGGTGGGCGCGCCCAGCAGCGCGAACTCGGCGCCCGAGACCGAGAAGCCGCCGGTGCCCGCGCCGCCGAGCACCACGGGTGCGGTGGTGGCATCGGACGCGGCGAAGTTCTGATCCATGCCGCCCGGCCGCAGGTCGATGGCGCCTGCCGCGCTCACCGGCGCGCCGATCACGATGGCGTCGGTGCTGCCGTCGTTCACCGCGCGCAGCACCACGTTGCCGCTGCCCTGCACCACCGGCAGCGCGCCCGGCAAGGTCGGCGAGCCGCCAGCCTCGATGGCAACGCCGGCGCCGCCGTTGGCCGAGCGGCCGGTGATCTCGATGCCGCCACCGCCGGTGGTCGTGATGCGTGCGCCGTTTTCCAGGCGCACGCCGCTGTCGCCGCCCACGGCGGGCGCCGTCGGGTCGTTGTTGAAGTTGTAGCCGCGTAGCGCGATGGTGCCGCTGCCGCTGGTGATGCTGCTGCCGCCGTTCACCAGCACGCCGTACGAGCCCGCGAAGGTCGACGAAGCCTGGCGCCGCGCCACGCCCTGCACCGTGATGTTGCCGCTGGTCGTCGACAGCGCCGAAGCCGCGCGGCCGTCGGTGATGACCACGCCGCTGTTCCAGTCCGCCGAGCTGCCGCGGATGTCGATGGCGCCGCTCGAACTCGCCAGCTGCACGCCCGCCAGCGTGACGTTGCCGCCCGCGATCTGCACCGCGCCGCCCGCGCCGGCGTCGCTCTGGCCCACGCGCGTGTCGATCTGCGAATCGACCAGCGTCACATAGCCGGTGGGTGCGCCCGGCTGGCCGCTGTAGAGCGTGACGGCGCCGCCGCCGGTCTGCACGCTCGCGCCGTTCATGCCGATCCGCCCGCTGCCTGGCGTGCCGTCGCCGCGCGCGGTCATGGCGACGCTGCCGCCGCGCGTGTCGATGCTGCCGTTGTACGTGATGGTGCCGATGGAGCCGGAGGGCGTGCCGTCGGGGTTGAAGCCCGCGTTGAACACCACGTTCAGCGGCCCGCCCGCGCCCGAGGAGCGGATGACGGTACCCACGCCGTTGGCCTGGATGCTGCTCCCCGAGTCGAGCTCGAAGCTCAGCGCGCCGGCAGCGGCGGTGTAGTCGATGAGTACGTCGTTGGCCAGCGTGATGCTGCCCGTGCCCACGCCGCCCGTGCCGGTGGTGATCTTCACGCTGGCGCCGCCGTTGAGCGCGGCGTTGATGTCGCCGTCCTGGATCGTCGAGTTAGACAGCGCGTCGAAGGGGTTGGTCGGCAGCGTGCCGGCGCCGGCGCCGCTGACGATGGCCACCGCGTAGGGGTCGACCAGCCAGGTGCCCGCGGCGCCCGCCGGCGCACCCGCGTTCGCGCGAATGCCGGTCAGGTCCAGGTTGCCGCCGGAGGTCTCTATGAAGCCGCCGTTGCCGCCGGCCGCCCCGCCGCGCGCGCTCAGCGTGCCGTGCGCGCGCAGGCTGTTGTCCGCCAGCAGGCGGATGCTGCCGCCGTTGCCCGTGGCGGAAGCGCTGTCGGCCAGCACCGACAGCCCCGGCGCCAGCGCGAGCATGCCGCCCGTGTTGTCGCTGGTGCGCGTGGTGGCCTGCAGGCGCACGTCGCCGCCCGTGCCCGCGCCGCTCGCGTCGGCCAGCGTGCCGGCGGCACCGGCCAGCGCGCCGGCGTAGATGTTGCGGCCGGTGACGGTGATGCCGCCGCCCGCGCCACTGCCGCTCGCCGTGCTCAGCAGGGCATCGGTTTGCGCGCCGCGCTGCAGCAGCACGTCGCCGCTGCCGCCGCTCACCGCGATCTGCCCGCCCTCGGCCCGCAGGCCCTGGCCGGCGCCGCTCGCGCGGATCCACACCGCCGCCGGCGTGAGGCCTTCGTCGATGGCGCCCGCCGGCGGCTGCGGGTCGCCGTTGAAGTCGTACACCACGCCCGCGCTGCCGGTGGTGCCCACGACGTCGATGCGCCTGCCACGCCCCGCCACGATGCCCGTGTCGCCCACGGTCACGCCGCGCGAGGCGCCGATGGTGGAGGACGCCGACAGCTTGCGGAACTGGTCGTTGGCCAGCAGCGCGCCCAGGTCGGCGCCCGTGCCCTCGACGCGCACGTTGCCGCCGGTGGCGATGTCGGTGCCGCTCACCGCCACGCCCACCGACACCGCGCGCGACGACCAGTCGGCGACCTGGTCGGTGTCGCTCCATCCGCGGGTGACGCCGCGCACGCTGATGTCGCCGCTGCCCGATGCGATGCGGCTGCGCGTGTCCGGGGGGCCGTCGTTGAACGTCTGCCCGATCGACACCCCCGCGCCGCCCAGGCCGCCGACACCGTCGAGCGTGATGCCGCCGCTGCCGCTGATGATTTCCGCGCCGGTGATCAGCACGCCGGTGCTGCCGGAAAAAGTGGAACTCGACACCACGGTGCCGCCCTGCCCGCGTAGGCTGATGCTGCCGCCCAGCGCGCAGCTGGCGGCACCCGGCGCGCAGGTCGAGATGCGGCCGCCCGTCACCTGCACGCCGGCGCTCTCGAACGGCACGTTGAAGTAGGTGTCGTCGGTGTAGCCGATGGCGCGCCCGTTCTGCGCATCGCTCTGGCCGTAGAAGCGCACGTTGCCGCCGTTGGTCTCGATGGTCGCGCCGGTCAGGACGATGGGCGCGATGCGCATGCCGTTCGTGTCGGTGATCGGCATGTCGATGGGCGGCAGCGCCGCACCGGCCGCGTCGGCGTTGAAGTCGACGTTCAGCGAACCCGACGTGGACCTGATCGACGACCGGTCGGACATGCCGATGCCGGTGGCCGAATCGACGCGCAGCGATGCGGTGCCGCCCGCGCTCTTCACCACCGCGGAAGCGGTGTCGAACACCACGCCCAGGGGCTCCTGCCCGCCTTCGGCGTTGCGTGCGTTGCTGCCGAGCACCACGTCGGTCGAACGCCCGAGCGCGCCGCCGATGGCCGCGTCGCTCAGCTGGCTGGAGGCTGCGCCGCCTGCGCTCGGATAGGCGCCCGCGTCGTACGCCGGCGCCGTGGCCGTGACGACGATCTGCTTGTCAGACTGCAGGCTCCACTGACCGTTGGCGCCACCGTTGGCGCCCCCTGCCGCGGACACCGAAAGATCGCTCGCGACCTCGATCGCATTTGCGCTGGTGGAGATCGCACCCCCCTTGCCGCTGCCGGAGCCCTGCGCCGACAGCTCGCCCGACAGGTGCAGCCCCAGCACGGTGTCCGTTGGCGGCGCGCCGGCCGCGCCGGGCAGCGTCGTGTAGTCGGCCGCGCCGATGCGGATCTCGCCGCCCGCGGCGTTGCCCGCGCTGCCGTCGGCGCGCAGCACGGTGGTCGGCCCCACCGACAGGCCGCCGAGCGCCGCCAGCTGCACCGTGCCGCCGCCGGCCTCGCCGCTTGCGTCGAGCGTGGCGCCTTCCACGCGCACCTTGCCCGCGGCCACCGTGATGCGCCCGCCCGCCACCGTACCGGTCGATGTGGCCTGCAGCGTGCCGCCGACGCGCACTTCGTTGTCGGCGCCCGCGCTCAGCACGATCTCGCCGTTCTTCATGCCGAGCGAGTTGGCGCGCACCGTGCCGCTCTGGTTCACCACCAGCTCGCCGGGCGTGATCGACTGGCCCACCAGCACCACCCGGCCTGCGTTGGCCTGCAGGGTGCCGCTGTTGGCGACCGATGCACTGGCGGCTTGCGAATCCGTCAGGATGTTGAGGCTGGTGAGGCCGTCGCCCCCGATGTCCAGCGTGATCTTGCGGCCCGACGCCAGCGCCACCGTCTGGCCGTCGGCGGTGATGGTGCCGGTGGCCTCGTTGCTCACGCCCGCGCCCATCAGCACCACCGGCCCACCGGTGGCCGTGATGTCGCCGAGGTTGCGCACGGTGGCGGTGCTGATGTCGGCGCGCTCGAAGGCAAGGCGGGTCTGGCCGTCGAGAAAATTCGCGTCGCTGGTGGTCATGGCCAGCGTGGAGGCCAAGAGCCCGCCCACGTTGACGCTGGCGCCCTGGCTGAACAGCACGCCGTTGGGGTTGATGAGGAACACGCGGCCGTTGGCCGTGAGCTGGCCCGCGATGGTCGACAGCTCGTTGCCGTTCACGCGGTTCAGCAGGATGCTCGAACTGCCCATGGCCTGCTGGATGTTGACCGCGTCCTTCGCGCCGATGGAAAAGCTGTTCCAGTCGATGATCGCGCGCAGCGATCCCTGCGTGATGCCGAGCGCCTGGCCGCCGCGCGGCGTGGCCGTGAGGACCGGGTTCACCGTCACCATGCCCTGCGTGGTGAACATGCCCGGCTGGTAGCTCGGCAGGATGACCTGCGCGAGCGCGGGCGCCATGCCCATGCAGGCCAGCGACAAGGCCAGCGGACGCAGCGCGAGGCGCGGTGCGAGAGGTTTGAGTTTGCGTGGCTTCATGGTCAGAACGCCTTTTGAACCTGGACGTACAGCCGCGGGCCGCGGCCTCCGCCATCGGTCTGCGGCCGCGGCGTGCCGTCGCGCCATGCCAGGGTCGCATTGATCGAGAAATTGCCCGGCCGCGACCAGCTCAGCCCGATGCCGTAGCCGCGCAGGCTGCGCGAGTTCTCGCCGTCGAACGGCGAGGGGTGACGCTGCAGCCGGCCGCGCGCGGCGTCGTAGAACGCGAAGGGCGTCAGCTCTTCGTTCACCGACCAGCGCCATTCGACGGTGCCGATCAGGCCCTGGTCCACGAGCAGTTCACCCGACGGATAGGCGCGCACCGCGCGCGCGCCGCCGAGCGCGAGCTTCTCGGAGGCATCGAGGTTCTTGCTCGCCCACTGGCCGCCGATGGAGAGGTACAGCGAATGCCGCGGCACGATGGCCTGCAGCCGCGACAGCTGGAAGCTCAGCTTGTTGAAGCCGCCTTCGGTGTGGCGCCCGCCGAAGGCCTGGTCGTCGGCCCGGCCCTGCGGGTCGCGGATGGACAGAGAGCCGTGGTACAGCGTGCCCGAGCTGGCCCAGTAGCCGCCGCCCAGCACGTCGTCGCGCCGCTCCCAGGTCCATCCCACGCCGAAGCCGCGCACGCGCTTCCTGGCGTCGTACTCGAACGCGCGGATTTCGTCGTCGAGGTCCTTGCTGTCGGCGCTCAGGCGCAGGAAGAGGTTCTGCTGGCGCTGCCGGATCAGCGGGTAGTTGAGCGACACGTCGAACACGTTGGCGCGGCCCTGGGCCTCGAGGTCGGAAAACTGCCCGCCCAGGTCGTAGCTCACGCGCGAGAGGCCCACGCCGGCGCGCAAGCCGCTGGTGCCGATGGGCGCCTCGTACGAGACGCGGCCGAACTGCAGCGCGTTGCCGTTGGACACCATCACCCGCGCATCGAGGTTGTCGCCGATGCCGAAGGGGCTGAGCCAGCGCGCGGTGCCGCCCACGCGGTAGCGGCCCGATTCCTTGGTGCCGTGGTTGTCGCCCTCGGCGGTGAAGGCCCAGCGCGGCGCGGGCGCCACCTCGACGGACAGGTCGGTGGTGCCGGGCTGCGAGCCTTCCTGCAGGCCGGAGGAAACCTTGATGCCGGGCTGGTCGGACAGCAGCAGCATCGCGCGTTCGTAGGCCGGCGCGCTGACGGCTTCGCCGGGCTGAAGCGGCGCGAGGAAGCCGCGCACGCGCGACTCGGCGATGGGCGCGTCGGGCGCGACGACGACGTCGACCTTGCCGAGGCGGCCTTCGATGACGCTGATCTCGACGATGCCGTCGCGCACGGTCTGCACGGGCACCACCGCCTGGGCGAGGAAGTAGCCGCGTTCCTTGTAGCGTGCGGTGATGGCCTTGGCGAGTTCCTCGAGCTCCGAGAGCGTGACGTCGCGCCCGACGTACGGCGAGGTGATGGCCTGCAGCTCTTCGTTGCTGAGTGCCTTGACGCCGTTGAGGCGCAGGTCGTTGAGCTTGAACGACGCGCCTGCAGGCTTGGGCGGTGCGGGCAGGCTTTGCGGTGCGACCGTGCCTGTTGCCTGTGCCAGGGGCCGATCGCAAGTGCCGCAGGGATCTTGTGTGGGGAGCAGCGTGTTTGTTTCGGTCTCTGCTGCGTGCGTGCTCTGGGCTGCGATCAGCAATGCTGCGCTGAACAGGGTTGCTGCTGCGAAGGCCGTGGGGGTCAGGGGGTGGCG
>NZ_JBXASW010000065.1:0-31541 GCF_058809745.1 Variovorax sp. MPBD4-3 | reverse complement strand
ACGGCGGGTGCCGGAGTCTCAGCGGCGCCGGGCGCGGGGGCTGAAACGGTTGCCTGCTTGCGTGGCCGGGCGGCGGGCCTGGTGCTTGCCGCGGGCGGTGCGGCTTCGGCGACGGGAGGTGCCTCGGCCGCCGGAGGCTGCGGCGCGGCCGGCGCCTGCGCCGTGGGTGGTGCCGGCTCGGCTGGAGGCGTCGCGGGCTCGACGGGCGGTGCCGATGCCGCCGGTCCGGTATCGGTGACCGCCGCGGGCGCCTTGCTGGTTCCGTAGCCGTACCAGCCCGCGACCATCATCAGTACCGCCACCGCCAGCAGCCCGAGCCACAGCAGGATGACCCGCTTGCGGGGCGGCCGCTCGACCGGCCGCCGGACCTTGACCCGGGTGCGCTTGCGCTCGGCCTTTTCCGGCCGCGCCGTCTCGAAGCCCGACGATGGCGCGGGCGGCGGTGGTGGGGGGTCGTCGTAGACCATGACCACCGTCTCCTGGTCGTCCGACGGTGGCGGGGTGGGCGATCTTCCAAAGAACGAACGCCCGGGCTCGGCCTCGCGCGGATCGGAGAGCGGCGCGGGTATGGTCGGTGCGCGCAGCTGGGCGGGAGCGGTGGTCGCCCACTCGCGCTCCGGGCTCGGCGGCGGGGGAATCCTGGCGGCCTTGCCGGACAGCGTGGCACCGCAGCTCCGGCAGAAATTCGCGCCGTCACGGTTTTCCGTGCTGCAGACCGGACAGATCAAGGCCATGGCGTACTACTGACTACTCTCGGGAACCGGAACGAAAAAGGGCTGTTGGCGGGCATGCCCGCATCTGGAAGGGAAGTCTGGCGAAGAGGCCGCCGGGGCCTCAGGTCACGGCGACGCGCTTGGAGCGGTGCGCCATGCGCTTGGCGATCACCGCGCCCAGCGCCATCGCGATTTCCAGCGCCAGGTTGGGCTGGCGGTTCGACATCTCGGCGAAGCGGATCGCGTTGAGCCGCCATACGCGGCCCGCGCCGGTGACCACCACGTTGGCGGAGTGCGGCAGGCGCGAGAAGAACGAGCCTTCGCCCACCACGGACCCCGGCGTGAGCACGGCGAGCCGCATCTGCTCCTTGCTGCTGACGCGGTGCACGCTGATGGCGCCGCTCTCGATGAAGAACACCGAGCGGTCCGGCGTTCCCTGCTCGATCAGCACGTCGCCGACGGCGGTCTCGATGGGCTGCAGGTACCCGGCCAGCGTTTCCCATTGCTGGACGCTGAACGTCAACGCAAAAGCGTCGGTGCTCATGTTCTCCGCGATGGCGCGGCTCAGATTCTGGATGGACATGCTTTTCTCAACCCCCGCATCGGTCTCGAAGTATCCGCGATGGCCGCCAGATTGGGCTACAAGTGATTACGTTTTTGCGGCGCCTGTCGCTATTTGCCAATGCAGAAGCGCGAAAAGATGACCCCCAACAGGTCATCGGCACCGAACTCCCCCGTGATCTCGTTCAGCGCGTTCTGCGCCAGCCGCAGTTCCTCGGCCAGCAGATCGAGCAGCTGGGCCTGCGCAGCCAGGTGGCTGGCTGCCAGTGCCAGGTGCGCCTCGACCTGCGCCAGCGCCTGCACGTGGCGTGCGCGCGCCAGGTACACGCCCTCGGGCACGGCCTGCCAGCCGGCCATGGCCAGCAGCTGTTCGCGCAGGGCCTCGATGCCCAGGCCGGTCTTGGCGGACAGCGCGATGCCTTCTGCGGGCCGTGCCGAAGGCGCCGCGTCCTGCTTGTTCCAGACATCCAGCACCGGCACGCTCGCCGGCAGCTTGCGCCGCAGGCCCGCCAGGATCTCGGCGTCGGCGGCCGCGTAGTCCGGCAACGCGGCCCGGGTCAGGTCGTGCAGGAACAGCACGGCGTCCGCGCTTTCGATCTGGCCCCAGGCGCGCGCGACGCCGATCTGCTCGACCTCGTCGCTGCTCTCGCGCAGGCCGGCGGTGTCTGCCACGTGCAGCGGCACGCCGTGGATCTGGATGGTCTGCGAGACCACGTCGCGCGTGGTGCCCGCCACCGCGCTCACGATGGCCAGCTCGGCGCCGGCCAGTGCGTTGAGCAATGAGCTCTTGCCCGCGTTGGGCTGCCCCGCGATCACGACCTTGATGCCTTCGCGCAGCAAGGCGCCTTGGCGCGCGCGCTGCTGCACCGCGGCCAGTTGCGACTGCAGCTTCGCCAGCTGCCCGGCCGCATCCGCCTTCTGCAGGAAATCGATCTCTTCCTCCGGAAAGTCGAGCGTGGCCTCGACAAGCATGCGCAGGTGGATCAGCGCATCGCGCAGGGTGTGGATCTCGCGCGAGAACTCACCGGACAGCGAACGCCCGGCACTGCGCGCGGCCGCTTCGGTGCTGGCGTCGATCAGGTCGGCAATGGCCTCGGCCTGCGCCAGGTCGATCTTGCCGTTGAGGAAGGCTCGCTGGCTGAACTCGCCCGGCTCGGCCACGCGCAGGCCGGGCAGGCGCGGGCGGCCGGTGACCGGGTCGGGCTCGGCCGCCGCTTCCAGGCAGCGCGCCAGCAGCAGTTGCAGCACGACCGCGCCGCCGTGCGCCTGCAGCTCGAGCACGTCTTCTCCGGTGAAGGAATTCGGCGAGGGAAAGTGGATGGCCAGGCCGTGGTCGACCGGCTCGCCGTCGGCATCGCGAAACGGCAGGTAGGTGGCCTCGCGCGGCTTGAGCGCACGCCCGCAGATGGCATCGATCAGCGGCGCCAGCCTGGCGCCCGACACCCGCACGATGCCGACCGCCCCGCGCCCCGAGGCGGTGGCGATGGCGACGATGGGATCGGTGGTACGGGCGAGCATGGTTCGGATTCTTTCAGCAAAAAGGGCCGCTTACGCGGCCCTTCGTGGGATGGCTTGGTTGCCGTGCGGCTGCCGTTACTTGGTGCCGAGCACGCCCAGGCGCTTGTTGATGAACCACTGCTGCGCGATCGACAGCACGTTGTTCGTGATCCAGTACAGCACCAGGCCGGCCGGGAAGAAGATGAACATCACGCTGAACGCGAGCGGCATGATCCACATCAGCTTGGCCTGCATCGGATCGGGCGGCGTCGGGTTGAGCCAGGTCTGGAACAGCGAGGTGGCCGTCATGACGATCGGCAGGATGTACCAGGGGTCGGGTGCCGACAGGTCGGTGATCCAGCCGATCCAGGGCGCATGGCGCATTTCGACCGACGACAGCAGCACCCAGTAGAGCGCGATGAACACCGGGATCTGGATCACGATGGGGAAGCAGCCGCCCATCGGATTGACCTTCTCGGTCTTGTAGATCCGCATCATCTCCTGCTGCATTTCTTGCGGCTTGTCCTTCAGCCGCTCGCGCATTTCCATGATCTTGGGGTTGATGGCCTTCATCTTGGCCATGCTGGCGTACGCCTTGGCGTTGAGCCAGTAGAAGGCCGCCTTCAGCAGCACCACCAGCGCCACGATCGACCAGCCCCAGTTGCCCAGGATGCCGTGCAGCTGGGTGAGCAGCCAGTACAGGGGCTTCGAGATGATCGCGAAGATGCCGTAGTCCTTCACCAGGTCCAGGCCGGGGGCGATGCTCTCGAGCTTCTTTTCTTCTTCGGGACCGGCGAACAGCACGCTGTTCACGACCTGCGTGGCGCCCGGGGCGATCTTCGGCAGCGTGGCCACCATCGACACGGTGAACAGGTTGTCGCCCAGGTCCCTCACGCGGAATTCGCGGCGCAGTTGTTCGCTGGCCGGGTCGCCCTTGAGCAGCCAGGCCGAAGCGAAGTAGTGCTGCACCATCGCGATCCAGCCGTCGTTGGCCGGCGGCGGCGGTTCGATCTTGCCCTTGGCGATGTCCTTGAAGTCGAGCTTGTGGAACTTCTTCTCGTTGGTGTAAGCGGCCGGGCCGGTGAAGGTGTTGGTGCCGAACATGGTGCCGGCGGCCACGGTGCCGTGGCGCAGCAGCTGCATGTAGAGCAGGGCATCGCGCGGCTGGTCGCTCACGTTGACCACTTCGTGGCGCACGCCGATGGCGTAGTCGCCGCGGTGGAACACGTAGGTCTTGACGTACTTCAGGCCGCCGACGGGGGCGCTTTCGAAGCTCACCTCGAGCGTGTTCTGGCCGTCGGCCATCTCGCGCGGGCCGGCCTTCGGCGTCATCTGCGTCAGGTGGTTGGGGAAGGCGTCGCCGGCCACCGGGTTCACCAGGCCGGTCTGCGCGACGTAGCGCGTGGCGGGCGAGCCGTCTTCGAACAGCACGACGTGCTTGGTGCGGTCGGCCTCGTCGTACTTCAGCAGCTCGAGGTAGTTGACCGTGGCGCCTTCGCTGTCGATCGTGGCCTTGAACAGGTCGGTGGTGACGTTGACCTTCTCGCGCGGCGCGGCCGGCGTGGCCGACGTCGGCACGGCACCTGCGCTGCCGGGGGCGGCGGACGCGGAGGGCACGCCATTGGTGGCGGCAGGCGTCGTGCCGGCGGCCGGCGCGGTGGCGGCCGGCTTGCTGGACGGCAGGAAGGTCGGCTTGTTGCCGTTGAAGACCTGCCATTGGTCCCACAGCAGCACCAGCGAGAACCCAAAAATCACCCACAGTATCGTGCGGCGGATATCGTTCATGACGAAGACTTCTTGTCGGAGGAGAGAAGAGACGAAAACAGCGATCCTGACTTGTCAGTGCGACGCTGTGATTTCGGTGGAACCGGATCGTGCCCGCCCTGGCACCAGGGCTGGCATCGCGCGATGCGGTGCAGAGTCAGGTAGCTGCCCTTGAGCGCGCCGTGCACCTCGAGCGCCTCGATCGAATACACCGAGCAGGTCGGCGTGAAGCGGCACGACTGGCCGAGCCAGGGGCTCAGCAGCAGTCGGTAGGCCTTCACGAAGCCGATCAGCAGGCGTTTCATGATGAGGATGGGGCCGGCGAGGAAGACGAAGGCGCGCGCGCGGCGCGCGCCAGCAGCTGCTGGAGCTCGGCGCGAACGGCGGCCTTGAGCTTGTCCGAGGTGGCGCTCACGAATTCCTTGCGGTCGAAGCCCGCGCGCAGACGCACCACGTGCGCGGCACGTGGCAAGGCGACGCCCTGAGCGGTGCTCACGGCGTAGATCTGGCGCTTGATGGCGTTGCGCGTGACCGCGCGGCGCGCCCAGCGCTTGGGCACCATGGCGCCCAGCCAGACGTCGTCGGACGCGAACAACGGCTGTGCGCCCGATGCGGAATCGAGCGCACAGCGATGCAATGCGAAATGAGCAGTGCGCGCCACGGTGGCACCTGCGAGGACGGCCTGGAACTGCGCGCGGGTCTTGAGCCGCTGCATGGAAGCCTGGCCGCGCACGTCGTTACCGGTCTGGCCGGACGCACCGGCCGCGGGAGCTGGCGCTGACGTGTCGGCTGCTGGCAACGGCAGGTGTGCTGCCGTCAGACGGCCAGGCGCTTGCGGCCCTTGGCGCGGCGTGCGTTGATGACGGCACGGCCGCCGCGGGTCTTCATGCGGACCAGGAAGCCGTGGGTACGGGCGCGGCGGACTTTGGAAGCTTGATAAGTGCGTTTCATGATGATTTCCTAATTCCCTGTTCGCGCGGACTCTCTGCCTGAAAAAGCACGAGAAGCCAGCGGGGCGCCGGGGGAGCGTATTGGGATGACCCAGGGATACCCCTGAACTCCTACTCCTGGCGCCGGTGAAGAACGCAAAGAGGTTTCAGGGAAACCCGCAATTATCGCAAACATTGGCCGCCCGAACAATCTTCGACTGGATTTGCGGGGCTTTCGGCATCCGGGTCAGCGTGTGGATAAGGTTTTGACAAGTTAGAATGCCAGGCGCCTTCCAGCAGAGAATATCCACAATACCTATACCAAGAAATGCCCGAGGGTTCCATCACTTTTTCCCCCGCCCATGTCGACTGACGGCATCGGCGAAAGCCTCTGGCAGGCCTGCGTCGACCAGCTCGCGCAGGAGCTGTCCGAGCAGCAGTTCAACACTTGGATCAAGCCCCTGACGGCACAGGTCGCCGACGACCTGTCGCGCATGACCGTGTTCGTCGCCAACCGGTTCAAGCTCGACTGGATCCGGGCCCAGTACGCCGGCAAGATCGCGGCCATGGCCGAAAAGATGTACGGCCAGCCGGTCGCAATCGAGTTAGCGCTTGCTCCCCGCGAAACGCCCGTGCGCTCTGCGCCCGTGGCGGTCATGACCGAAACCGACGTGCCGCGCGACGTGGCCGGCCCGGGCGAGGAGCCCGCTGCCGCCGGCTTCAAGAACCGCCTCAATTCGGGCCTCACCTTCGACACCCTCGTCGAAGGCACGGCCAACCGCATGGCGCGTGCTGCGGCCATGCACGTGGCGGGCATGCCCGGCCATCTCTACAACCCGCTCTTCATCTACGGCGGCGTCGGCCTGGGCAAGACCCACCTGATGCACGCTGTGGGTAACCGGCTGCTGGCAGACCGGCCGGATTCCAAAGTTCTCTACATCCACGCCGAGCAATTCGTCTCGGATGTGGTCAAAGCCTATCAGCGCAAGACTTTCGATGAGTTCAAGGAGCGCTACCACTCGCTCGACCTGCTGCTGATCGACGATGTGCAGTTCTTCGCCAACAAGGACCGCACGCAGGAAGAATTCTTCAACGCGTTCGAGGCCCTGCTCGCCAAGAAGTCGCACATCGTGATGACCAGCGACACCTATCCGAAGGGGCTGGCCGACATCCACGAGCGCCTGGTTTCGCGCTTCGATTCGGGCCTCACGGTGGCCATCGAGCCGCCCGAGCTCGAAATGCGCGTGGCCATCCTGATCAACAAGGCGCGCGCCGAATCGGCCGAAATGCCGGAAGAAGTGGCCTTCTTCGTCGCCAAGAACGTGCGCTCCAACGTGCGCGAGCTCGAAGGCGCGCTGCGCAAGATCCTGGCCTATTCGCGCTTCAACCAGAAGGAGATCTCGATCGCCCTGGCGCGCGAGGCGCTGCGTGACTTGCTGTCGATCCAGAATCGGCAGATCTCCGTCGAGAATATCCAGAAGACGGTGGCCGACTACTACAAGATCAAGGTCGCCGACATGTACAGCAAGAAGCGCCCGGCCAGCATCGCGCGGCCACGGCAGATCGCGATGTACCTGGCCAAGGAGCTCACGCAGAAGAGCCTGCCGGAAATCGGCGAGCTGTTCGGCGGGCGCGATCACACGACGGTGCTGCACGCGGTGCGCAAGATTTCGGGCGAGCGCCAGCAGCTCACCGAACTCAACCAGCAGCTCCACGTGCTCGAGCAGACGCTCAAGGGCTGAAGCCGGATGTCACCCAGGATGCCCATCGCGACAGCGGAGAATGGCGTCTTACAAGCTGATTCAAAGAGATAGAGAAGAGGAAGAAGACATGATCGTTTTGAAGGCAAACCAAGACAAAGTCCTCGCCGCGCTGCAGTCGGTGGCGGGCATCGTCGAACGGCGTCACACCTTGCCGATCCTGGCGAACGTGCTGATCCGCAAGACCGGCGGCCAGCTGCAGCTGACCACCAGCGACCTCGAAATCCAGATCCGCACCACCGCCGAGCTCGGCGGCGACGAAGGCAACTTCACCACCACCATCGGCGCGCGCAAGCTGATCGACATCCTGCGCACCATGCCGGCCGACCAGACCGTGAGCCTCGAGTCGAGTGCGAGCAAGCTGGTGCTCAAGGGCGGCAAGAGCCGTTTCACGCTGCAATCCTTGCCGGCCGAAGACTTCCCGCTGGTGCAGGAAGCCGCCAATTTCGGCCCCGTGTTCAGCGTGCCGCAGAAAACGCTGAAGGACCTGCTCTCGCAGGTCTCGTTCGCGATGGCCGTGCACGACATCCGCTACTACCTGAACGGCATCCTGTTCGTCGCCGAAGGCAAGCAGCTGAGCCTGGTGGCCACCGACGGCCACCGCCTGGCGTTCTCGTCGGCCACGCTCGACGTCGAAGTGCCGCGCCAGGAAGTCATTCTTCCGCGCAAGACCGTGCTGGAAATGCAGCGCCTGCTGTCCGACGCCGAAGGCGCCATCGAGATGCAGTTCGCGAACAACCAGGCCAAGTTCAGCTTCGGCGGCATGGAGTTCGTCACCAAGCTGGTCGAGGGCAAGTTCCCCGACTACAACCGCGTGATTCCCAAGAACCACAAGAACACCGTCACCCTGGGCCGCGCGCCGCTCCTGGCCAGCCTGCAGCGCACCGCCATCCTGACCAGCGAGAAGTTCAAGGGCGTGCGCCTGAACATCGAGCCGGGCACGCTGCGCATCGCATCGAACAATGCCGAGCAGGAAGAAGCACAGGACGAACTCGACATCGACTACGGTGGCGACACCATCGAGATCGGCTTCAACGTGACCTACCTGATCGACGCGCTGTCGAACATGGACCAGGACATGGTCAAGCTGGACCTGGCCGACTCCAACAGTTCGGCCTTGCTGACCATCCCCGAGAACGCATCCTTCAAGTACGTCGTGATGCCAATGCGTATCTAGCAGACAGACACCGAAGCGCCTTGCGCACACAGCCCGCGGCCCCCCGCGGGTTTGCGCTTTCAAGAGGCGGCGAATTGAGCTTTTGAGAGCCCGAAAAATCACGTGAATGCCGTGAGAGACAGAGGAATATCCGAATGAGTGCTGAAGAAAACAAGCCCGAAGTGCCGCACACCGAGCCCGTCTACACCCCTGAAGTCCAGGTCGTGCCGCCGGAGGACATCCCAGCCGACACCAGCTACGGCGAAGGCTCGATCACGATCCTCGAAGGGCTCGAGGCGGTGCGCAAGCGCCCCGGCATGTACATCGGCGACACCTCCGACGGCACCGGCCTGCACCACCTGGTGTTCGAAGTGGTGGACAACTCCATCGACGAGGCGCTGGCGGGCCATTGCGACGACATCGTCGTGACCATCCACTCCGACAACTCGATCTCCGTCACCGACAACGGCCGCGGCATCCCGACCGGCGTGAAGATGGACGACAAGCACGAGCCCAAGCGCTCGGCCGCAGAAATCGCGCTGACCGAGCTGCACGCCGGCGGCAAGTTCAACCAGAACAGCTACAAGGTGTCGGGCGGCCTGCACGGCGTGGGCGTGAGCTGCGTGAACGCGCTCAGCGTGATGCTGCGGCTGGTGGTGCGCCGCGAAGGCAAGATCCACGAGCTCGAGTTCAGCCGCGGCTTCGTGCAGAACCGCCTGCTCGAGACGGTGAACGGCGTCGAAGTCTCGCCCATGAAGATCATCGGCGACACCGACAAGCGCGGCACCGAGGTGCACTTCCTGCCCGACACGCAGATCTTCAAGGAGAACAACGATTTCCACTATGAAATCCTCTCCAAGCGCCTGCGCGAGCTGAGCTTCCTGAACAACGGCGTGCGCATCCGCCTGAAGGACGAGCGCACCGGCAAGGAAGACGACTTCTCCGGCGCCGGCGGCGTGCGCGGCTTCGTGGAGTTCATCAACAAGGGCAAGACCGTCCTGCACCCGAACTCGTTCTACGCCGAAGGCGAGCGCCCGGCCGACACCTACGGCGGCATTCCCGGCACGCACATCGGCGTCGAAGTGGCGATGCAGTGGAACAGCGGCTACAACGAGCAGGTCCTCTGCTTCACCAACAACATCCCGCAGCGTGACGGCGGCACCCACCTCACGGGCCTGCGCGCCGCGATGACCCGCGTCATCAACAAGTACATCGAAGAGAACGAGTTCGCCAAGAAGGCGAAGGTCGAAGTCACCGGCGACGACATGCGCGAAGGCCTGTGCTGCGTGCTGAGCGTGAAGGTGCCCGAGCCCAAGTTCTCGAGCCAGACCAAGGACAAGCTGGTGTCCAGCGAAGTGCGCGCGCCGGTGGAAGACATCGTCGGCAAGCTGCTGACCGACTACCTGCAGGAACGCCCGAACGACGCCAAGATCATCTGCGGCAAGATCGTCGAGGCCGCGCGTGCCCGCGAAGCCGCCCGCAAGGCCCGCGAAATGACGCGCCGCAAGGGCGTGCTCGACGGCATGGGCCTGCCCGGCAAGCTGGCCGACTGCCAGGAAAAGGATCCGGCGCTGTGCGAGGTCTACCTGGTGGAGGGTGACTCCGCCGGCGGCTCCGCCAAGCAGGGCCGCGACCGGAAGTTCCAGGCCATCCTGCCGCTGCGCGGCAAGATCCTGAACGTCGAGAAGGCACGCTACGAGAAGCTGCTCACCAGCAACGAAATTCTCACGATGATCACCGCGCTGGGCACCGGCATCGGCCGCGCCGGCGCGACCACGGCGGGCGGCGGCGCGGACGACTTCAACGTCGCCAAGCTGCGCTACCACCGCATCATCATCATGACCGACGCCGACGTCGACGGCGCCCACATCCGCACGCTGCTGCTCACCTTCTTCTACCGCCAGATGCCCGAACTGGTGGAGCGCGGCCACATCTACATTGCGCAGCCGCCGCTGTACAAGGTCAAGGTCGGCAAGGAAGAGCAGTACCTGAAGGACGGCCCCGCGCTCGACGCCTTCCTGCTCAAGGTGGCGCTGAAAGACGCGCGCATCGAGACCGGCGGTGCCAGCTCGACCACGCTCAGCGGCGACACCCTGGCCGAACTGGCGCGCAAGCACCAGGTGGCCGAGGCCGTCATCGCACGCCTGCGCAACTTCATGGACGCCGAGGCGCTGCGCGCCATCGCCGACGGCGTGGCGCTCGACCTCGACACCACGCCCGCCGCCGAGGCTTCGGCCGTGGCGCTGCAGGCCAAGCTGCGCGAACTCAACACGACCGGCGTGCCGGCCGAGGTGAGCAACGAGTTCGACGCCCGCACCGACAAGCCGCTGCTGCGCATCAGCCGCCGCCATCACGGCAACATCAAGAGCAGCGTGATCACGCAGGACTTCGTGCACGGCGCCGACTACGCCGCGCTGGCCGAAGCCGCCAACACCTTCCGCGGCCTCCTGAGCCCCGAAGGCGCGCTGGTGAAGCGCGGCGAGGGCGAGCGCGCCAAGGAAGAAAAGGTCGACGACTTCCGCCAGGCCATGAAGTGGCTGATCAGCGAAGCCGAACGCGCCACCTCGCGCCAGCGCTACAAGGGCTTGGGCGAGATGAACCCCGAGCAGCTGTGGGAAACCACCATGGACCCCGCCGTGCGCCGCCTGCTGCGCGTGCAGATCGACGACGCGATCGAAGCCGACCGCGTGTTCACGATGCTGATGGGCGACGAAGTGGAGCCGCGCCGGGAGTTCATCGAGCAGAACGCGCTGCGGGCGGCGAATATCGACGTGTAAGCCTTCCAGGCTGTCGGGGGGTGCGGACGAAAACTTGGACTACCAGGAGGTAGTTCGTGTATTCCTACGAAGATCGAATTCGAGCCGTTGAGCTCTACATCAAGCTGGGCAAGCGCGTCAGACCTACGATCCGCCAGCTCGGTTATCCAACCAAGAATTCTCTGAAGGGCTGGTACAACGAATACCAGCAGAAGCTCGACTTGCCGACGGGCTATGCGGGCCGAGCAGCCAAGTTCTCGAAGGAACAGAAGGCGGCAGCGATCAAGCACTACCTCACTCACGACCGCTGCATTGCGGCCACCATGAGGGCATTGGGCTAGCCCGGCAGGGGGACGCTAACTTCCTGGATTCGCGAGGCCCTTCCTGAGGCCAGAAGGGCTGCCGTCGGCAGTGTGAAGCGACGAAGGCATTCCACAGAGCTGATGCAAGCAGGAGTCATGGGGCTTTGCACGCGCGAGGAAAGTGCCCAGGACGTCACGATCTCCAAGAAGGTCGTGCAGCGGTTGATGAAGCAGGAAAGCCTGGTTGTTCCAAGGCCCAGGAAGCGCAGATATGCGTCATACCTTGGCGAGATCAGCCCAGCGCCCGAGAACCTCATCAACCGTGACTTCCAGGCCGCAGTCCCCAACGCGAAATGGCTCACAGACATCACCGAGTTCCAGATCCCGGCGGGCAAGGTGTACCTCTCGCCCATCATCGACTGCTTCGATGGAATGGTCGTCAGCTGGACCATGGGGACCAATCCGGACGCGGAGTTGGTCAACACGATGCTGGACGCAGCCATCGAGACAGTGGCCGAGACGAATGATCGGCCTGTGGTCCACTCCGATCGGGGCGGCCACTACCGCTGGCCAGGTTGGTTGTCCAGAATGAGCGACGCGAAGTTCACCCGCTCGATGTCTCGCAAGGCCTGCTCACCTGACAACGCCGCTTGCGAAGGCTTCTTCAGTCGACTGAAGAACGAGCTTTTCTATCCTCGAGACTGGAAGAACGTCGCCATTGAGCAATTCATCGAAGCGGTTGACTCGTACATCCGCTGTACAACGAGAAGCGGATCAAGATCTCTCTTGGCTCTCTCAGCCCCATCGAATAGCGGGTGAGCCTTGGACTTGCGGCATAAAACCAGTCCAAGTTTTTATCCGCACCCCCGGAAGTCAGCGAAGGGACCATTCAGACGGCGCGCCGCGGCTTCCGGATGAAAAAAATACCCCGAGGGGTATTTTTTGGGTGGATCACTTCAACCAGATGTAGTGATGGAACATTCCGGTAACGAGCAACACCGCGTTTTCGTTGTTCTCGAATCCAAACCCGAAGTGGGCGATCTTGATGATCATGAGATTTTCTCCTTTCTGAGCCTCGGTCCGGCCAAGACATCACTCTTATTTATCGTTTCGCTTTTTCTGAAGCAAGAAACGCTGCCGGCCATCCCGTCTCCTTTCTTCGACGCGCCACGCAAGGCAAGCTCTGCACCTGCGGCGGCGACTTCGGCGGTCGACTTCAAATTCGAAGCTATTCCGGTACTCGCACCACATGCGCCTGTTTCGGATCGAATCTGCCCGTCTTCGATCGCGCCATGCTGATGCTTGAGCACCGCGTGGCAGAACCCAAACATCACCGGCGCGCGTACGACGAACTGTCTGGCCGCTGGCTCCAGGTCTTTGCGGCCTACACGGATCTGCAGCCGCAGCCCTCACCCCCTACGGTGCACCCGCTGCTCACTGCCGCATGGGGCGGGCGCCGCTATCGGCTGTTGGTGCAGCCCGACGCGAGCGATGAGGCATAGGTCAGGGAGATGGTAGCGATGGTGACTGCGCGACTGTCCAACCTTGCAACCGGCCGGTCGCTGATTCAGTGGGCTTCAGGCAGCCAGTCGAGCAGTTGACGAAAAGCAGAATCCCTATATAAAGGATTCATCTACATATCGATGGGTACATCTATGAAGATCAATGCCAAAGGCGTCGTTCCAACCCGATTCGAGATTATTGATGCATCAGCCGAAGAACAAGCGAAAGTGATTCACGCTCTACAAATGCTCGAGCTCGATTACGAATTGCCTGATTTTTGCGATGACGAATCACCCCGACTCGTGATCATTGCGAAAACTGAGGTTAAAGCGGATCAGTTTCAGAACCAATTTGCTGGATACATGTAACTCTGTCGGTATATCGAGCAAGGTGGTTAGCATGGCGTACGACGCACGTATGCCCTGCATGCTTGTGACACAGGAGACTCAAAGAGGTTGGTGCCCTCGATAAGCCAGTGGTTGATCTGCCTGTTTTATAACTAAGCCGACGCGGGCCGCGCAGCCATCGCAGCAAGAGCTGTGGAAGCAGAAATCGCAATTGCTTTTTCGTGCTCGCGAATCAGTTTTTGGAAGGCTTCGAAGGCTCGGTAGCAGTGGTGGCATTGCTCTTCCAGTAGCTGGACTACCAGTTTCAGTGTTAAAGGCTCCATGCCTCCGAAACCATAGCTAACCCGCTTGGTTTTATCATCGACGTGGCGCGTGACCGTGTTGGCCTGCCCCAAGACGATTCGCGGGGAGAAGCGATGGTTGTAGGTGTTGCGAAAATTCCCGGTCCGCGCTTGGTAAGACCTATCGCCAAGCCGCTCGAGCTTCGTCTTGAGCTTGTTCCATGTTTTCCAGACACGCCCAGCCGTTTCTGCCTCCGAGAAATAGATCTCGTCGTCCATGGCCAGATCGTCCTTCCATCCCTCAGGTGCTTTGGCGCGGCCAGCTTGGTGACAAAGGTGGGCGGAGGCGAAGATAAAACGTGACCGAATGACATAGGGCAGGTTGAGTGCAATGGTCGCTAGCGGATCAACGAATTCCACCGCAACGTCGAGTTTTCCGTCATTGTCCAGCTTGTCGACCACTGCTTGCCATGCTTCCAGCTGATGGGTGTAACGGCTCAGGTCGTTGATGATGTTGGCAAGTTCTTGAGAAAACTCCCTGAACATCTCGGCATACGGCATCCATTCGAACGGCAGTGTTTGAGGCAGCGCACCCCAGCCGTACGGCATGAATTTTTCTTTCGACGGGATCACTTTCAACGCAGCGCGATATTGCCTATATCGGTCGATCGACATGCCTTGTCCCTCGCCAGAATCGTCTCCAACATGACATGCTACACAGCCTCCTGTGTTCTCCGAAAAGCCACGCCCATCCTGGCGAAATTCTTCCCCGTTGGCCGCGGCTTCGCCTATCGATCTCTCTAGGAGATCGCTAAGCGCGTGTATGGACGCTCAACCGGCCTATTTTGAAGACTGAGCCGCGCGGTCCATCGAGCGGCAAGCCGACCTTTCACGTACCCTGTGCGGACCGCAAAAAATGAAAAAGAAAATTATGTTACTAATTTATACTTCGCGCGCACGACAGCGAGGTCTCAAGGAATGACAGCCGAGCAGTTGCCAAGTGGAGGCGAGAAATTTTGATGGATCGAACAGGCGAAAACGCCGACGCGTCGGGCGTTGGCGATAGCGTGGCGCCTGCAGAGGTCTACCTTTCCCGCTGCCAGGTGGATACGCCAGAGCGCTTGGTCAAATTCGTTTGGCAACGCGTAAACGCCTCGCGTCCCAACGCTGGCAGCGTGGTCGATTTCGGTTGCGGCGATGCTCGCTTCGCCCGCCAAGGCAAGTTCGAGCGTTACACCGGCTTCGAGATCGATGAAAGCCGAGGCCCCACCGTGGCACTGGCGCCACCGAACAAAGTTCATATTGCTTGCGCCTTCGAACAAACCGAAGAAACTTTGGGTTTCAACGTTTGCGTTGGGAACCCGCCATACGTGCGCCACCACGACCTGGAGCCAAAGTGGCTAGCGCAAGCGCAAGAGCGTTTGACATCGCTGGTGGCCTACAAGGGTGACGGTAGAAGCAACGCGTATGTGTATTTCATGTGGCTTGCGCTCGCCTCGGTCGCCGCCGATGGCCTGGTGGCCCTCGTCATTCCTTACGAGTGGGTCAGTCGTCCCGCAAGCCAAAAATTGCGCGACTTCATCAAGGCTTCCGCTTGGGACGTGGATATCTACCACATCGAAAACGCCGCATTCGAACGTGTGCTGACTACCGCGTGTGTCGCCATCATCGACAAGCGTGCTCCGCGCGAAGGGCAGTGGCGTCTGTTCAACGTGTCTGACAGCGACGAGATCGTGGCAATGACCCAGGCCACGCGTTCCGCGCAGCGGCAACTCGCCTATGAGAAGGCCACAGACGCAGCAAAGGCCATCCGGGGCCTTAGCCCGGGGGGCAAGGAGACCTTCCTGCTCACGGAGGCCGAACGCATTCACTTCCAATTGCGCGTTGGCCTAGATGTAGTACCGGCTGTGTCGTCGTTTCGCCACCTCGAGCAATCGCAAGCGTCGCTGAGCGAGACCTTTTTCCGGAAGCACTTCGTTCACGCTGGGCGGCGTTGCTGGCTGCTCAATACGAGCGACGCGCCATCGGCTGCCCTGCAGAAGTATCTGGATCAAGTCCCTCAGGAGGCACGAGACAACTACACGTGCAACGCACGCGCGCTGTGGTGGAGATTTCCCATGCCGAAGAAGGCGGACATCCTTTATTCGTCAGGCTTCAAGTCGGCGCGCCCGAAGATGTTCCGAAATCACGTTGGCGCGATTCACGTCGGTAGCATCCACGGTATTCACTGTACTAACGCAGACGTTGTCACCACCGTTTTCAACGCTTTGCAGAAGATAGATCTCTCCAAGAAGGTCGTCTCTCTGTCTAACGAATTCCTGAAAGTGGAGGTCCGACAGATGAACACTGTGCTGAACTCGGTCCTCAAACGCACCGCCGCGCGCGGCTCCTGAGCGCACCGATGGCACGAGATATTGTCAGCTCCGCCGAAGTCGCATTCGAGGTCGAAGCGAGGCTTCTTCAGGAACTGGGCGAACGACTTGTCGCTTCGCCCGATGTCGCGCTTCTGGAACTCATCAAGAACGCCAGTGACGCGGACGCACCTGAATGCCAAGTCGCGCTCATGACCAAGTTTGGCAAGCCAATACTTGTCATTGCCGACAATGGTCAAGGAATGAGCGAAGACGACTTCCGCCATCGCTGGATGCGTATTGCGGCGGACAGCAAACGCGACAGGCTGACCAAAATCTACGCGCGTGCGGTCACTGGGCAAAAAGGCATTGGGCGTTTCGCGATCCGCTACCTTGGCTCGGCCATGAAGCTGGAATCGGTCGCGAGGGATCCTGCCACCGGCGAGCTCCGCAAGCTCGAGGCCATATTTGACTGGCAGCGTTTGGACAAGAAGTCCCAGCTCAAGGACGCCAACATCAAGTTCTGGGTGAGTCGCGTTCATGCCGAGGAACAAACCGGTACGCGGCTGACCGTCTCGCGGCTCAAGCGCGACCTGCGAGACGCCGTCGACAAGTCGATGCTCACGCGGGTATTGGAGATCGTTTCTCCCATTTCCACATTCGACGCAGGACCATTCGCCAAAAAAAGAGGCGTGACTCAAGTGGTGGCTGACTTGGCCGGCCTGCAGGTGGCGAACAACGCGCAAGCCGCTACCCCGACGGTCTCTGGCGCGCTTTTGCCAGAAGACGACCCAGGCTTCAGGGTAACTTTCGTTGGCTTTCCGTCCATTCCGGAGGAACGGGCAGATCTTGCCCAAACAGTCATCGCCAACTCGTGGGCTCGGCTCACCATCTCGTTGCAGGGTCAAACGCTCAAGTACACCGTTCGGTTCAGAAGCGAGCGCAAAACGCACTCGCTGCAGGTGCCGTTCTTCAACAGCATCAGCCAGGGTCTTCACGGCGACATTGCGTTTGCACCGAAACGCAAAAATTCATTCACAGATATGGGCGCGGATGGTCGCGAAATTTGGCGGTGGATCCGCCAGAGATCGGGCGTTGGCGTCATCGACAACGGGTTTCGCATCCGACCCTATGGATTCAAGGACGACGATTGGCTCTACCTGAATCAGGACGGTGCACATAACAGGCGAATGTGGCGATCGACGATCGCGAACGAACAGTTTCCACTCAGTGAAGTAGAGCAGGCGCGCCCTGGGCTCAACCCCGCACTGAACATCGCCACCAGCTACCAAGTGATCGGCGCCATCTACGTTGCATCCCGGGCATCGAATGACCCGGGGGAAACCGACCTGGTGCCCTCCATGGACCGGGAAGGGTTCCTGAACAACGACGCCTATGAGCAAATGGTCGACGTGGTGCGCGGAGGACTTGAATACCTAGCGAAGGTCGACAAGTCACGCCTGCTGCAGATGGAAGAGCAGAAAGCTGCCGAGCTACGCATCGAGCTTCGTGCCGACCTCGCGGAAACGATCGACGACATCAAAGCGGATCCGCGTTTGGCGAAGGAAGAGAAAGCGGCGCTGGTGCAGCACTTCTCCAGCCTGGCCACGCGCGTGGTGGAGCAAGACGAGTACGACCGCGCCGCGCGCCAACGACTCGAGATCGCTGCCGGTCTGGGCGTGGTCGCTGGCTTCATGACGCACGAGGCCGAGCGACTGTTTCTCGCCCTTGACTCGATCATTGAAAAACTTTCTCGTTCAGGTGCTGCAAGCGCGACCACGCGAAAGGATCTGGACGAGATCATCCGTTCACGAGCGCAGCTCGACGGCTACATCCGCTACACACGCCTTTATACCGACTCTTTGCGCAGCGGCGAGGCTCGAGAATTCTCAGCACTGGGGCAAATCGAATGGGTGATGGACAGCTTCGGATCCATCGCTCTCAGCCGCGGCATCGAAACGATCGTTGAATGCGCAAGCGACGTCATGGTGCCGAAAGTGCCGGTGGCCATGTATAGCGCAGTACTTCTGAACCTATACACGAACGCGGCGAAGGCTGTCATCGCTCGCGAGTCGGACGGGCGGCCGCCCAAGATTCTGATTTCGGCTTGGAATGACCCGAAGCTTCATCACCTGTCGGTTCAGGACAGCGGGATAGGTATTCCGCCGACCGCGCTCAAACGCATCTGGGATCCCTTCTTCACGACCACTTCCCGAGTGAACAGTCCACTCGGTTCGGGCATGGGATTGGGTCTCTCACTGGTGCGGGATTTGGTCACGCGGGAAGGCGGGCGTGCCGAAGTTGCGAGCGCCTCGCTCGGATTCAACACGTGCATTCACATTTCTTTGCCCAGGAAGAGCAATGGCAACTAAACCACAGAGACGCTCGATCGTCCTTTTCGAAGACAACCCTGAAATCGCTGAAGCTTTGAAGGCTGCCTTGCAGCCTCGACTTGGCAAGACTCTAGACTTTCACGTGTTTCCGCTGCACGTGCCGCCGGCGACGCTCAAGGAGCCATATGAAGATCGCCTTGCCAAGGCACTCTCCGCGCCAGAGTTCGGAGATGTAGTCCTCGTGGTCACGGACCGGGATCTTTCGACGCAGCAGTGGGGGGGTCTTTCTGAAGCAGCTGTCACACGAGCTGCGGAGAAGCTGGGTCTGCCCGTCGCCTGCTATCGGCAAGCCAAGGCAAATACAGAAGATCGACTGAAGCGCATCCCAGGCAACGGCCAGATTGAATTGCCTGAGCGGACCGAAGAGCGCGCACGGCAAATCGTGATTCTCGCCAACGGATTCATCGAGATGGAGCGTCTGATCGGCACTGATATTGGCGCGACAGCAACTCCGAAGGCGAAGACGACGGCAAAAACCAAGGCAGTCAAAAAACCTTCGGCCGCCACTGCCACCAAGGACCCCGGGACACCTGGCACGCTGCTCGCAAAGGTATTGGGTCAACCCGACGTGGCAGCACATTTCGATCTTTTTGCCTGCGGCGACCAGCGAGCAACTGCAGAAATCATGACGGTTTCCCAGCAGCAGGGGTCTGTGCTGAGCGTTGAGCAAAAACGCCGCCTCGTGGTAGCGCTGGGGGTCTGGCTTGCTGACCTTGTCATGGAGTACCCAGGGTTGCTCCTGAACGCCACGGCGGCCGCAAGTTACCTCGACATCCATCCGAACGATTTCGCCAAGGACAGCGTGCGCGAGATCTTTGCGTCCTCACGCTACGCCAAGCTGCCGTTCGCAGACGAGGAGCGTCCAATGTGGTGGAGGCATTTGCTGGATGAAACAGTGAACGCCGCCATGGTCGTCACTGGCCGCGATCTGTGCGCCGCGAAAGGGTTGAAGCGCATCCGCTTCTGTCCTTGCTCGGTCAAGCCGGAACTGCATGCAGGCTTCTATTGCATGGCGACGCATAAGCAGTTGAGCGATGAAGAGTCATCGGGACGAGTGAGTTGGTTTCCTGTTGGTGCAGACCTCGCGCGTCTCAATGCCCGCACCCATCGCGTGCTCGCTCCATGGATTGGTTCCTGAGATGGCAACGGGGAAATCGGCTATTACAGAATTCGTCGATCTGGCGGATAAGGCATACAACAATGTTTATCAAAAGTTCAAGCAGGTTGCGGAATTCGAGAAAACTCAGTTATTTTCTCCCGTTGCAAGTCAAGCCTTCATCGCAAGGAAAAGTGACCTTCCGCATCGTGATTCCGTAGAAGTAAACGGCGCCCTGCGAATAAGCCATTTACCGCATAGCAGAACAAGAGTCGCGGGCGCTTCTCGCTCTAAAGACAAAAAATCGGAGGATAGCTCCAAACATGCGAATAAGCTTGTGGTTCTGCTTGAATCACAGGACATTTACAAGTTCGATGGAAAGCCCGCGTCGCACAACAGCTTCCTTTATTCGTCAGTGGTTCGTATGGCTTACTTTCAGCCAGTATTCAAAAAATGGAAGCCGTTGTTCTGCGTTCGATACGATTTTGGCAAATCCGAGGATGCACATCCCGTTTTCCACGCCCAACTGGAAGACGGCATTCCAAGCAAAAGTACGCGTCAGCTATTCGGAGACATACCTGATATTGAAGAAGCCTTAAAAGTGCATCCTGGCGTAAGGCTTCCTACTGCAAACGTCATCGGGGCTACCGCACTTCTCTCTTTAGCCGCAGATCATTTGCCTCTGAAGGAATTTCCCAATATTTTGCGAGTGGTAAAGCAACAATCTATTTTTCGTGGGGAATGGCGGTGCGGCTGCGAGACTCTCGATTCTTATGTGGCACCACGCGCAATGCTGGCGAGCGAGTGGTACAGCCCTGAGCTTCGCGGTGCGACTTAACTTCGCACGAGACGCAAAAAAGCGCTCGCAGCTTTTTCGGGCAAGTCCACGCTTATGTGTTGCCGACCGTTAATATCCTTCAATAACTTTGTACTGGGACTATGCTGAACTGCAGGGACGTCGCTACAATGAAGGTCATACTAGGAGAGTGTCATGAGAGCTGCTGAACTTAAAGTTGTGGTGAACGCTAGACGTGCTGCCATCAGCCGTTTTGATCACTACAACGCAGTAATGAAAGCGTCCAAGCATGCCGCGCCCGTGCCGGCTACGCAGGCAGGCAATAGTAAGAACGTGGGCACTCAAGCAAATGGGGATCAACCCAAACCACCGCCGAAGTAAAAGCAGGCCACCTTCGGGTGGCTTTTTTTTGGGAGACAAAGTAGATGCTGTACGACACAACTAACGACACCGGTCGAGAAAAGGTGGAAAACGAAGAGCACGACGTGGGACGCTCGGCATTTCGTCGCGACTATGGACGGCTGCTGCATTCGCCCAGCTTTCGCCGGCTCCAAGGTAAAACTCAATTGTTCCCAGGACATGAGTCAGATTTTTTTCGAAATCGGCTTACGCATTCATTAGAAGTCGCACAGATCGCGAAGGGCATTGCGCAATTGATCAATTCACAAGAGGCCGTCTTCAGAGACTCACCTATTGATGTTGATCTGGTGGAGTTTGCTGGCCTGGCCCATGACCTTGGACATCCCCCATTCGGACACAACGGCGAGCACGCGCTCGACGATTGCATGAAGAAAAATGGAGGCTTCGAGGGCAATGCACAGACGCTGCGCATACTTTCTCGAGTCGAGAAGAAAACCCTCCGAGACAGCTCCGACAGCGATGTGTGTGGCATCTCAGCGGATGGCAGCGATCGTCGTCTTGGCCTGAATCTCACGTACCGCAGCTTGGCTGCCGTTCTAAAGTACGACAGCCCGATCAAACTGATGCGCAACCACGGCGAACCGCTCGCCAAGGGGTACTACGAGAGCGAGGCGACGTTGGTCGCAGCCATCAAGCAGCACGTGGGCACACCTCCGGAAGGCGTCGCATTCAAGACGATCGAGTGCCAGATCATGGACATTGCCGACGACATCGCGTACTCGACATACGACTTGGAGGATGCGATGAAGGGCGGCTTTGCGCATCCCCTGCAGCTTCGTTCAAAGGTTCTTGGTAGTCCGAGCCTTATTGCAAAACTGATCGAGAAGATCAAGCGCGAGGTGCCGGACGTCGAGGAATATCAGGTGTTGTCCGCCATCGATGATCTTCTTAATCTAGATGCGTTTGAGGGGCGTGGATCCACCGATAGCCTTTCCAGTTACGAGACGTCTAAGCTTGTGGCCTCCGATGGAATGACACGTTGCGAGTTTTCGTCCGAGCTCGTAGGACTGTTCATGCGTGGAGTGAGCGTGGAGAACCCTGGAGACAAAAACTTGCGCTTCTCCAAGATCCACGTGGATCGTGACATCAAGATCAAGATCGAAACGCTCAAGCATCTGAACTTCTTATTGACGATCATGTCGCCGCGTTTGAAGGTGGTGGAATACCGAGGCTACGAAGTTGTCAAGACGATCTTCGATACCTTGAATTCTGAAGAAGGTCACCTTTTGCTGCCCGACGATCTGCAACTCATGTACGGACGGTTGAAAGAGACCGATACGAAGAAGAGGCTCATCTGTGACTTCGTCGCTGGCATGACGGACCGATACGCAGTCGAGTTCTATTCCCGCTTGCGCGAGTCGGGAGCGACAATTTTCAAGCCGCTTTAAGGTCCGTCGCCCAGGGAGTCGCTGCACTAAGCGAAGAGCTTCCGGAAGTTTTCACTTTGTTCGTCACTCGAACCACATCTTTGCAGTTTCCTTGGCACACTCGAACGAGAGTGGTGACAGGGATGGTGAAAAATAGCTTTTGAATCAAGACCCTGCGTTTCAGGTTCTCTGTCACCCGACACAGGCTTCCCAGCACCCCAGAACGCCCGGCCCTTGCCGGGCGTTTTGCTTGGCGGATGCGTCAAGACCTTGAGGCAGAATCTGCGCCAATTTCGTTCGCGCCCACAGGACTCCTCCCATTCCCTCCAGCCTCGCTTTCTTCGAACTGACCACCGTGGCCGGAGAGACCGTCGTCACGTCGCTGGCCTTTCCCGAAATGGCGTGGCTCGGCAGCAGCGCGCATGCGATGGCGCGGCGCATGACGCAGGCAGTGCAGTCGCACCTGATCGACAAGGGCCGCTACCTCGAGGCCGTGCAGATCAGCGATCCGCCGGCATTCGAGCGGCACGAGTTCGACGTCGACCTGCCGGGAGGCAGCGACCCGCTGCTGCATCCTCCACGCCGCTGTCGCCACGTCGCGTTTCTATCCAGCGGCCCGGCGAACACGCCCTGCATCGGCTACGTCCCCGCGCTGGGCATCGTCGCGCTCGCCGAGGCGGAGCGCCTGCGCGAAGCCGTGAGCGAGGCCATCGTGCTCGAGCACCGCCGCACCGGCCGGCAGACCGACGTGCGCCGCCAGGTGGCCGCTCAATGGTTCGAACAGGTCGAGCTGGCGCAGTTGCCGCTCGACGTCGTGTTCCACAGCGCCGAAGCCTTGCGCAAGCTGAAGGACGATCGCGCCAAGCCGCTGCTTCCCACTGTGGCCGACAAGATGAGCGTCGGCTCGCGCCCCGCCATCGGGCTGGCTGAGCCGCTGACAGCGCTGAAGCGCGCGTCGGAGGGCCGGTTCGCGCGCAGCGTGCTGATCGTCGGCGCGGAAAGCAGCGGCAAGACGGCGTTGATCCATCAGTACGCACGCGAACGCCGCGACCGTGCCGGCGGCTCTCCGTGGGAAACCAGCGCGGCGCGGCTCATCCAGGGCCTGACGCGCGACGGCAGCTGGCAGCAGGCGCTGACCACGCTGTGCCGCGAACTGGCCGCGCGCGAGGTGGTGCTGTACGTCGGCCATCTGGCCGAGCTGTTCGAGGTCGGCCAGTACCAGGGCAACAGCGTCAGCCTGGGCGATGCCTTGCGCGAGCCACTGGCGCGCGGCCAACTGATGCTGCTGGCCGAAGCCACGCCCGCCGAGCTCTCGCAGATCGACCTGCGCAGCCCGGGCTTCTCGGCACTGTTCCAGACGGTACGACTGCCCGAACTGCCCGAGGCCGAGCAGGAGCGCACGATGCTTGCCGCGGTGGCGGCGCTCGCGGCGGAACACCGTGTCGCGGTGTCGCCCGATGCGGTGTCCGAGCTGATCGCGCTGCAGCGCCGCTTCTCGCCGTACTCGGGCTTTCCGGGCAAGGGCATCCGCTTCTTCGAGGAGCTGATCCTGCACGTGCGAGGCCAGCAGGGCGCGGCGATCGGGCGCGACGACGCGCTCACCGCGTTCTGCGCCGAGACCGGCATGCCGCGCCGCATGCTCGACGCGCGGCTGCCGCTCTCGCTCGACGAAGTCGACGGCTTTTTCCGCAGCCGCCTGTTCGGCCAGCCCGAGGCGCTGTCGGTCGTGACGAACCTGCTGGTGGCCACCAAGGCCGGGCTCGCGCGCGGCGGCAAGCCCATCGCGTCGATGCTGCTGATCGGCCCGACCGGCGTGGGCAAGACGGAGACGGCCAAGGCACTGGCCGAGTTCATGTTCGGCGACCCGCGCCGCATGATCCGCATCGACATGAGCGAATACGCCGACCCCGCCGCCGTGCTGCGCCTGCTCGGCGATCTCGGCGGCGACGAGGGCGTGCTGATCGGCGCGGTGCGGCGCCAGCCGTTCTCCGTGGTGCTGTTCGACGAACTCGAAAAGGCCCACCCCAGTTTCTTCGACCTGCTGCTGCAGGTGCTCGGAGAAGGCCGCCTGACCGGCGGCGACGGCCTCACCGCCAACTTCTGCGGCAGCTTCGTGGTGATGACGTCGAACCTGGGCGCCGAGGCGATGCAGCGCACGCCGATGGGCCTGGGCGCGGTGCGAGGCGATTCGCGTACCCACTTCGAGCAGGCGGTGCAGCAGGCCTTGCGCCCGGAGCTGTTCAATCGCATCGACCACATCGTGCCCTTCGCCGCGTTGTCGACCGCCGAGCGCGCGCCGATCTTCGGACGCGAGATGACACTGCTGCGCAAACGGGAAGGCCTGCTCGAACGCAGTGCCGAAATGACGCTGGACGACGGCGTCGCCGACCGTCTCGCCGCACTGCCCGGCGACGAGCGCTATGGCGCCCGCGACGTGCAGCGCGTGCTGCGCCGGCAACTGCTGATGCCGCTCGCGCATGCGCTGTCGCCGCATGCCTACGTCACGCCGCTGGCCGTGCGGATCGGCGCGGGCGACGCCGGCCAGCCGCTCGGCGTGCGCGTCGACCCGCTGCAGCGCCCGATCGACAACGCGCCGCTGCTGACCGCGGAGGCATTGGCCGACGCGCGCCGCCATTGGCAACGCGTGACCGAAGGCCCGCTCTTCGTGAACCTGGTGAACCAGGTGTTCCGCCTCGACGACGAACGGCGCCGCTACGAAAAGAAGCGCAAGCGCGCACCGCACCTGCCGCATTGGGACGGCACGCCGTCCGCCAGCCGCGCCCGCACGCTGAGCGCCGTGCAGCAGACGGCGCAGGGCTTGTTCGCCGAGATCACGGCACTCGAGGGGCAAGCCCTGCTCGCGCTGGTCGGCGAATCCGACGCGCCACCCAACATCGCCGCATGGCGCGCCCGCTTCACCGCGTTCAAGCAGCAGGCTTTCCATGCAGTGCGGCCCGACAGCGGCGTCTGCACCGTGGGCTTCTACGCCGCGCCAGCCTTGGCCACCATGCTGCATGACGCGTGGTGCGAACTCGCGGCGCTCGCCGGCTTCGAATTCCGCTCACAGGTAGTGCGGCTCGGCGACGAGCCCCGCAAGCCCGCGCCGCCCGCCGACACCGAGGCACGCGATGAAAAGCGCGAGGAAAAAACCGATGAAGAGGCATCGCCCAGTCCGTACCTGAAATTTCCCTGGCCGCAGGCTTCGGGCCGCAAGAGCCTGATCGTGGGCTTCGAGATCGAGCTCAAGGGCCCTGCGGTGTTCGACTACTTCCGCCAGGAAAGCGGCGTCTGGCGCATCTGGGTCGCCGATCGCAACAAGTCCGACGCCTGGGTCTCGGTGCGCAGCGGCACGCTCTCGGGCTTCGAGACGCCCCACAACGTGCACCGCCAGCATTTCTTCGACAGCCGGCCCGTGCATCGGGTTCTGAGGGAAGGCGTTCTGGCGTCGCAGCAGACCGACTGGAAAACCTCGTTCCCGGACGCGCCCGCCTGGAAGCACGCGCTCGACGCCCAGTTCGACGTGCTGATGGACCGCATGCTGCTCGGGGAGGACGACTGATGAGCGGACGCGGCAGCCTGCGCATTCCGGTTTTCGTCACGCATCGCAAGGAAGCGGGTTACCGGCTGCGCTGCCTGTTCCTGCCGGAAATCGACGCGACGGCCATGCGCTACGAAGCAGCGCTGAACAAGCTGCGCCAGGCCGTGGTGCATCACTTCCGCGGCACGCGCAGCACACGCGCCACGCTCGATGAGCGCCTGTGGCTCGGCTTCTCGCCTGAGCTGCGCTTCGAGCTCGTGCCGCTGGGTTTCGACAGCGGGCGCCGCTGGGTCGAGGGCGCGTTCGCCGCGGCCCACTTCACGGTCGGCGGGCGCCGCTACGCCTGCCTGCCGCAGCTCGACGGTACCGTGGCCGACCTCGGCGAATCGCACCTCGACAAAGCCCAGCGCACCGAGCGGCTGGTGGCCAGCATCCAGGCCTGGTTCCGCGAGCAGCGCAAGGAGCGGGGCGACGCCTTCGACCCGCAGCGCTACCTGGCCGCGCCCAATGACGAACTCGGCGAGCTCGAAATCTCGATGCACCTGGCGCAGGGGCGTTTTCCGTTCGAGAGCGAGCACGACCTGCGCGCCGCGCTGCGCGACGACGGCATCGGCGACGGGCCGACCGAAATGGCGCGCGCCGCCGTCGACCTGAACGATCTCTACCCGGACGAACTAACCCAGGCGATCCTGCGCGACGACGCGATCGAGGAACTGGACCGCGCGATCTACCGGCCCGACGGCGGTGCCGGAGCCATCGTGCTCGTGGGTCCGCGCGGTGCCGGCAAGACGGCGCTGGTGCACGGTGCGCTGCGGCAATTCATGGCCTCCGAGACGGGCCGCGACCGCGCGAAGCTGCAGAAGATCTGGCATCTCGACCCGATGCGCGTGATCTCCGGCATGAGCGTGATCGGCCAATGGCAACGCCGCATGGCCGTGCTGCTGCAGCACCTGCAGTTCCGCCTGCGCGACGATTTCCGCATTGCCAAGCCCGACCATCTGTACTGCGACAACCTCGTCGCGCTGCTGGCGATCGGCAAGAGTTCGCAGAACACATTGACGCTGGCCGACGTGCTGCGCCCGTTGCTCGAGAAGCGCGCCTTCACCATGATCGGCGAAGCCACGCCCGAGGCCTGGCAGAAAGTGCAGCAGCGCGACCGCCGTTTCGCCGACCTGTTCCGCGTGATCCGCGTCGAGCCCCCATCGCGCGAGACGGCCATTCGCATCGTCGGCTGGCGCCGCGCCGAGCTGGAGCGCCAACACGAGTGCCGCATCGCCGCCGGCGCGGTGGCCGAGCTGCTGAAGATGGAGCGCCGCTTCGCCGCCGACGAGGTGCTGCCGGGCTCCGCGATCCGCGTGCTCGAGCGGCTGGCCGTGCGCCACGCGCGCGCAGAGGTCGGCCGCGCCGAAGTGCTGGCCGCCTACACCGCGGCGTACCACTTCCGCGAGAAGCTGTTCTCCCGGCAGATCGGCCTGGCACCGGCGGAAGCCGCGGCGCATTTCGCGGCACGGCTGATCGGCCAGCCCGAGGCGCGCGCACAACTGGTCGATGTGGTCGCGCTGATCAAGTCCGGCCTCGCGGCGCCGGGCAAGCCGCTGTCCTCGCTGCTCTTCATCGGACCGACGGGTGTGGGCAAGAGCGAGGCGGCGAAGCTGCTCGCCGACTTCCTGTTCGAGGACGAAGGCGGCCTGGTGCGCTTCGACATGAACGAATACGT
Source organism: Variovorax sp. MPBD4-3 (assembly GCF_058809745.1). Classification (NCBI taxonomy): domain Bacteria; kingdom Pseudomonadati; phylum Pseudomonadota; class Betaproteobacteria; order Burkholderiales; family Comamonadaceae; genus Variovorax; species Variovorax sp. MPBD4-3. The sequence goes on along the minus strand of NZ_JBXASW010000065.1, from coordinate 4,294 downwards.
CGACGGCGACGCAACCGGCCGACTCATCGGTGACGCCTACCGCCCCGACGGCCAGCTCACCGCCGCCGTGCGCCAGCGCCGCGCCTGCGTGCTGCTGCTCGACGAAATCGAGAAAGCCCATCCCTCCGTGCACGACCTGCTGCTGCAGGTGCTCGGCGAAGGCCGGCTGACCGATGCGCTGGGCCGCACCACTGACTTCTCCCAATGCGTGGTCGTGCTCACCTCGAACCTCGGCGCCGGTGCGGCGAGCCGCCACACCGGCTTCGTGCGGCAGCAGGCCGACGTGGCACATACCTACCGCGAGGCGGTCGAGCGCTTCTTCCGGCCCGAATTCCTCAACCGCATCGACCAGGTCGTCGGCTTCACGCCGCTGGGTGCGGACGACATTGCCGCCATCGCCCGGCTGCAGCTGGAGCGCGTGCTGGCGCGCGACGGCTTCGTGCGCAGGTTGACCTTCCTGAATGTGTCGGCACAGGCGCTGGACCACCTGGCGCGGCTCGGTCACGACGAGACGCTCGGCGCGCGGGCACTGAAGCGCGGCATAGAGCGTGCGCTGACGCAGCCCATCGCGCAGCGCCTGGCGGCTTCGCACAGCGGCCAGCCGATGCTGCTGGACGTGGCCTTCGGCGAGGGCGGCCTGACGACCCGCGCCACCGTGCTCGACTACGCCACGCGGCGCACAGTACCGCTGCCGGAAGACGCCGGCTCGGCCGCCGGTTACCAGGCGCTGGCCGCCGTCGCCGACGCGCTTCATGAACGCCTGCGCGCGCAGCTCGACGCGGCGCCGGCAGAGCCCGAAGCACTGGCGCTGCGCGCGCTGCAAGTGCGGCTGGACCCGCTGCGCGAGGTGCTGGCACGCCGCAGCTGGGATCTTTCGGAGCGCCGTGTCACACCGGGACGCGCGGTCAAGCAGAGCCTGCCGCGGCCACGCGAATGGCGCCAGACGGGCCACCAACAGGCGTTCGACGAGTTGATGGCGCAGCAGGACATGCGGGACTTCTTCGAGCAGCTGTTTGCCGGCGCGTCGCCGGTGCGGGGCATGGACACCGAACTCGTGCGCTGGCAGCTCGAGATCGACCAGCTGGCCAGCCGCGCCGACAGCCTTGGCCGGCATGGCATCGAGCGAGTAGCGGTGGAAATCATGCCGCTGCAGACCGGTGCCGGAGAGACCGCGGTGGAAACGGCATGGGCCGACTACGCAACGCTGATCGCGCAGCTCGACCTGCACGAACTGCCGTCGCCGCGCGCCGGCGTGCGCTGCTTCGAAGGCATCGGCCTGCGCGACGCGTTCGGCGGGGAATGTGGCATTCACCTCTGGTACGTCGGCGACGACCGGCCGTTGCCGCTGGCGGTGCGGCTGCTGTCCGTAGAGCAGGCCGCACCCGATGCGGCGCCGGCACCGCTGCCCACCGAGATCGTGCGCATCCGCCTCGAGCCCGCCCGCCCCGGCGACCACCGGCGCCTGACCGACCTGCGCTCAGGCCGCGTGCGCAAGTTCAGCGGCCCGCTCACCGAAGAAGACTGGCGCCTGCTGATGTGGGACGGCCGTGCCGCGGCCCGCACGTCCGCGGCGCAGGACTGAGAGAAAAGACCCGCACCCGCATGGCCACGCTTTCGTACCCCCTGGTGTGCTGGCAGCTCGACGACACGTCCGTCTGCGGCATCCTGCTCGGCACCGACTTCCAGGTGATCGAGCGCAACGCCCGCCGCGTGAAGGCCGCGCTGGCCGAGACCCTGCAGCGCGAACGCGAGCGCGATGGCTACGTGCCCGAGCCGGACATCGACAACGCGCGGCTCAAGCTGGTGCATGTGCCGGTCAACCTCGCGCACCGCACCGACAAGGGCAGCTTCCCGGTGCCCCGTGCAACGGACTTCCACGTGGCGGCCGTGTTCGGCGAGAACGAGGAAGACGGCTACGCCAAGTGCTACCTGCCCTGGCTCGACCAGAGCTTCTATTACTACGACGACGCGCAGCTGCCGGTGCTGATCGAGCACTACACCCGCGAATGCCTCGACGGACTCTCGCCCGAGGCGGCGCAGCGCTTCCTGATGCCCGCTGCGCCATGGCTCGACCAGATCGACGTGCGGCGCGACGACAAGACCACGAACAGGCAGCATGTGCCGCGCCACCTGCGCGAGGCTTACGCGCAACTCGATGCCGTGGCCGATCGCCTGCCCGAGACCGGCGCGCGCCGCGGCCTGCATGTGTTTCCCGAGGTGGCCTGGGAGCAGGGTGCCCTGAGCGACGAAATCGCGGAGCGGCTCGCGCGCGGCGGCAACCTGCTGCTGGTCGGCGAGCCCGGCGTCGGCAAGAGCGTGGTGATCCTCGAGGCGATCCGCAAGGCGCACCGCCTCACGGTCGCGCGCGACGCGCCGCCGACCTTCTGGCGCAGCCATGCCGAGCGGCTCGTCGGCCGCGCGAAGTACCTCGGCGAATGGCAGGCGCTGTGCGACCAGACGGTGGAGTGGCTGGACATGTCGAACGGCCTGCTGTGGGTCACCGACTTCGTGAACCTGCTGCGGGTCGGCGGCGAGAGCCCCGAGGAATCGATGGCCGCCTACCTGCTGCCGGCGCTGCGCCGGGGCGCGCTGCGGCTGGTCGGCGAAGCCAATCCCAGCGAGCTCGAAATTGCGCGCCAGCGGCTGCCCGGATTCATCGACTGCTTCGAGACCCTGCGCCTGCCCGAGATGGACAGCGTACGCGCGCGCCGCGTGCTCGACCTCTTTGCCGGCCATGCCAGGAACACGCTGTCGATCGAGATCGAGCGGCCGGCGCTGGACACCGGCTACCGGCTGCTCGGCCGCTATGTGCGCTACGACAGCTTTCCGGGCAAGGCAGTGCGCTTCTTCGGCGATTGCGTGCGCGAAGCCATCGCCGGGCAAACGGGCGTCGTGACCGAGACCGCCGCCATCGCGCACTTCGCAAAGAGCACCGGCCTGCCCGAGAGCTTTCTGCGCGACGACCAGCCGCTGGACGACACGCAGGTGCACGGCTTCTTCGCACAGAAGCTGTTCGGCCAGGACGCGGCCATCGGCCACCTGAAAGACGTGGTCTACCTCTTCAAGGCCGGGCTGAACGACCCCGCCAAGCCGATCGCGACCTTGCTGTTCGCCGGGCCCACAGGCGTCGGCAAGACCGCGGCCGCCAAGGCGCTGGCGCGCTACTTCTTCGGTGCCGGCGGCGGCGCCGATCCGCTGTTCCGCATCGACATGAGCGAGTTCCAGCACGCCTTCCAGATCGCGCGCCTGATCGGCTCCGGCAAGCGGCCGGGGAAGCTGGTGGAGCACGTGCGGCGGCAGCCGTTCTCGGTCGTGCTGCTCGACGAGATCGAGAAAGCCGATGCCTCGGTGTTCGACCTGCTGCTGACGGTGCTCGACGAAGGCCGCCTGCGCGACAGCCGCGGACGCATGACCGACTTTCGCAGCACCGTGATCGTGATGACGACCAACCTGGGCGTGCGCCACGGCGCGTCGCTGGGGTTCGGCGAGCCGGCGCCGAGCGACGGCGCCGTGCACGACATCCGGCAGTTCTTCCGGCCGGAATTCTTCAACCGCATCGACCGCGTGGTGCCTTTCGCGCCGCTGTCGCGCAGGGCCATCGAGGCCATCGCGGTGCAAGAGTTGCAGGCGATCGCGCAGCGCGAAGGGGTGGCGCGCCGCGGCGTGCGCCTGAACTTCTCGCCCGAGGTCGTGGCATTCGTCGCGGACAAGGGATTCAGTCCGAAGTACGGCGCGCGGCCTTTGCAGCGCGCCGTCGAGCAGCATGTGGTGGCCGCGGTCGCGCGGGCGATGTTCGGGGCGGTCGCGGACGGGGCATGCCTGGAGGTAGCGCTGGTGGACGGGGTCGTCGTGGCAAGACCGCAGCCCGGCTGAACCTCACCGCTGCTGAGGACACCCCAGCCTGAACTGCTGGTCCCGCGTGCGCTGGCGCTCGTCCCGCAGCCAATCCTGCGAATACGCGCCTTGCGGCTGCCGCCCGATCGCGTCGATCCAGTTGATGTGTTCGGCAAGGCCGCTGCATTCGGCCATTTCGTTCGCCACGTTCTGCGCGACCTGCCTTTCGTACTGGTGCTGTTGCGCGGCGACGGCCGCGTTGTCGCGGATCGAGGCTTCGCGCGCTTGCGGGCTCATGCCGTCGGCGATGTTCACGTCGCGCCGCAGCCGGACCGTCGTGGCGCGCGAGCCTTCGGGGCACGGGCCGTCGGAGTAGGCGGCCTTGCCTGACGGGGTCAGGCACTTGGTCACCTCGAAGGTGTCGGGGCCGGTCGCGCCAGGGGAGGCCACGGGTGGGGAG
>NZ_JBXASW010000064.1:0-31649 GCF_058809745.1 Variovorax sp. MPBD4-3 | reverse complement strand
ACCCCTGCCCTCCCCCGGCGGGGGAGGGAGCAAGGCAGATCAGAACTGCACAGGAATCTCGGGCGACTCGCCCTTCTGGATCTCGTACACCAGGCTCGGCGAACCGTTCTCCCACACCAGCAGCATCGAGCGCTTGGGGCTGAAGCCCTGGTGCCGGCAGTACGCGGGCATGGCTGCCATGTCGCCGGCCTTCATGATCACGCGTGCCATGGGCTTGCCGGTGTTCTTGTCGCCGCAGTCCCAGTGGATTTCGTCGGTCATCTGGAAGAACCACTCGACGCGGTCGTTGCCGTGGATGATCGGCAGGATGTGCTCCTCGGTCGTCGGGCACATGTAGCTGTGCTTCACCACCGAGGTGAAGCTCGGGTTCCACGTCACCTGCGAGCGGCTCAGGAAGCCGAAGAGGTTGAAGGCGTGCACATCGTTCTCGAAGCCGGGCTCGGGGTGCAGCTCGGGCTGGCCCTGCGGCACGTCGGCGAAGGCGCGGTTGACCGGCGCGCCGCGCTCGTCGCTGCGCAGGTCGAGGTCGCCCTTGAGGCCCACGCAGCGTTTGGCCAGCTCGCGTGCCCTCGTGATCTTGGCGGTGTTGTTGCCGTTCTTGCGGCCATAGGGCGAGCCGGTTTCCTGCGGCGCGGCGAAGGGGTCGAAGCTCTCGTTGGTCCAGTCGTCGAGCATGGCCTCGAAGGTGGCGCGGATCTGCGCGGTGGGGAAGTTCTCGAGCAGGTCGATGCCCGCGTCCTTCATGGTGCCGTTGAAGCTGCCGGCGTACAGGTCGACCGACTCGTAGTGGTTGACGGTGCCGAACACGTCGTCGAAGTTGACCCAGCCGTAGAAGAAGCCCCAGGCCACGTCGCGCATCAGCGCGCGCAGGTAGTTGCCGGCGTCCATGGTGTGGCTCATCGGGCGGCCGTCGCGGGTCTTCCAGCCGATGTGCACGAAGTATTCGTCGCGGCGGAAGCTGAAGCTGCCGAGAGAAAAGTCCTTGTAGCCGAGCGTGGCGTCGGGCTGCGACGCGATCACCTTGGCGAGTTCTGCGGGTGCGTTCATGTTGCGGTTCCTCTCAATGCGATTGGCAGATGTCGGCCCACTTTTCTACGGAGAGATCGCCCTTGCAGCTCTGCAGGACGATCACGCCCGGCTCGCCGGCGCTGCGGAACTGGTAGGCGGTGTTCTTCGGCAGCAGGCCCTGGTGGCCGCGCGAGAGCTTCATCCAGCCCATCCTCTTGCCCCTGGGCTCGCCCTCGACGAGCACGGCGCCGTTCTTTTCCTTGTCGGCCACGGCCTGCGCGGCGTCGAGCTGCACGAGGTGCACCTCGACCTCGCCGTCCATCACCAGCGCGAACTCGTCATGCGCGCAGGTGTACCAGGGCGAGGTGCCTTCGGCGCGCAGCGTCTCCAGGACGTAGATCTGGTTCTGGCCGAACACGACCTTCTCGTAGGGCTTGCTGATGCTCGCGATCTCGAAGCAGTTGGAGAACGCGTAGTGGCGCACGTCGTCGTCGATGGGTTCGACGTGGCCCTTTTCGAAGTGCTTGAGCGACCCGAAGCGGGTGCGGTAGGTGGTCGAAGTAGCGGCTGTCATGGCTTGTCTCCTTGGATGAGCGAACTCTAGGAGCCATGCGACGCCGCCGGTAGGGACCAGTTTGGAAGAGGATTATTCGGAGTCTCCGAATAATCGACCGGGTTTACCCCTGTTCGTGCGCTATCCGCTGGAGCGGCTGAACTCGATCAGTTCGGCGGGAATGAGGCCGCGCTCGATCAGCGTGGCGTCCCACGGCGGCACGCGGGTGAAGCGCGTGGCGATGTGCTCTATGAAGAGCCGCAGCTTCAGCGCATTGCGCGAGGTGCCCGCGTACACCGCGCTCAGCGAGAACGACGACAGCTGGTGCTCGGCCAGCACCACCTGCAGGTCGCCGCGGGCGATGGCGTCTCCCGCCACCAGCGTCGGCAGGCAGACGATGCCGGCATGCTCCAGTGCATATTCGCGCAGCAGGTGCACGCTGTTGGTCAGCAGCGCGGCGGCGAGGTAGATGGTGGTCTGCTCGCCGTTGTGATGGAAGGTCCAGCGGTCGCGCGTGGGATAGCCCGAATACAGGCCCAGCTTGTGGCGGTGCAGTTCACGCGGGGTGGCGGGCGTGCCGTGGGCCTCCAGGTAGGAGGGCGTGGCGCAGAGCACGCGCCGCACCGGGAAGAGCGGGCGCGACACCAGTTCCTGCGAGGCCGCCGGAAAGATCTGCAGCGCGCAGTCGACGCCGGCCTTGACCGGGTCGGCCACCGCGTCGCTCACGATCAGCTCGAGGTGGATGTCGGGGTAGGTGGTCTGGAACTCGCGCAGCAGCGAGGCGAAGCGGCCCAGCACCATGCCGGTCAGCGCATGCACCCGCAGCGTGCCCGAAGGCGTGCCGCGCGCGTCGCGCATCTGGTCGACGATGTTGTCGGCACGCACGACCAGCTCGGTGCAGTCGCGCAGAAAGGCCTGGCCCATGTCGCTGAGCCGCACCACGCGCGTGCTGCGGTGGAACAGCGGCGCACCCAGGAATTCCTCGAGCTGCTTGACCCGCGTGGTCACCACCGAGTTGGCCACCCGCAGCTGCCGAGCCGCTTCCGCGAAGCTCTGGGTCTGCGCGACACGAACGAAAGTTTCAATGCTTTGGAGGCGGTCCACGGCGGCACTGTACTGCGGCGACGCCCGTTGCGGGCAAACCTGAAAGGCATCGAAAGACTGTCAGGCCTGTATCGGGGGGTTACCTGCCCCACTTACAATCCCTGCCGCATCACCCACCCCCTACGAGGTCTTGTCCGCAATGCCCAAGAGCCCCCGGCCACGCGCCCGTTTCAGCTTCTCCCCCTCCGTGCGTGCCCTCTTCCTGGCCGCTGCGACCTGTGCCGTGGCGCTGCCCGCGCTGTCCGCCGTCGAACATGAAGAAGTCGACAAGCTCATGCAGGCCGGCAAGCTCGACGAAGCCATGACGAAGGCCGACGCCTTCCTCAAGGACAAGCCGCGCGATCCGCAGATGCGCTTCCTCAAGGGCGTGATCCAGCTCGACACCGGCAAGCGCGCCGAGGCCATCGCCGCATTCACGCAGCTCACGCAGGACGCACCCGAGCTGCCCGAGCCGTTCAACAACCTGGCCGTGATCTACGCAAGCCAGAACCAGTTCGACAAGGCGCGCGCCGCGCTCGAAAGCGCCATCCGCACCAACCCCAGCTACGCCACCGCCCAGGAAAACCTCGGCGACGTGTATGCACGGCTCGCCAGCCAGGCCTACAGCAAGGCGCTGCAGCTCGACCAGAACAACACGGCCGTGCAGCCCAAGCTGGCGGTGATCCGCACGCTCTTCACGCCGACGCCTGCGCTGGCGGGCGGCAAGCCGGGCACGCTGGTTGCGTCGGCTGCGCCCGTGCCGGCGCCTGCCCCTGCCCCTGCTCCCGTGGCAAAGGCCGCTGCACCTGCACCGGTTCCCGCACCTGCACCCGCCGCACCGCCGCCCGCCAAGGTCGCGGCGGCGCCCGCCCCGGTGGCCGCCGCGCCCAAGGCGCCCGAGCCAGCGCCCGCCCCGGCACCGTCGCCCGCGCCCGCGGCAAGCCCGGCCGCCAACGCCGAGGTCGAATCGGCCGTGCGCGCCTGGGCTTCGGCGTGGGCCAGCCAGGACATGGACCGCTACCTCGCGGCCTACGGCAGCGACTTCACTCCCGGCGGCGGCCAGAGCCGCAAGAGCTGGGAACAAGACCGCCGCGCCCGCATCGTCGGCAAGTCCAGCATCAGCGTGAACATCGAGAACCTGGTCATCAAGGTCGACGGCGACAACGCCACGGCCAAGTTCCGCCAGATCTATCGCGCCGACAACCTCAACGTCTCCAGCCGCAAGACGCTGGATATGCAGCGCTCCGGCAATCAGTGGCACATTCGCAAGGAAAGCGTCGGCGGCTAGTGGCAGACATCGTCCGGCGCGGCCGGCTTCAGAATCCTCCGTTCCGTCCGCGCAGCGGACACCTGCTGGCAGCGCTGATGGCAGCCTCGGCGCTGATGCTCGCGGCACCGGGTGCCGCGCAGGCGTCGGCTGCGGCCAAGCAGAGCAACGCGAAAGCCGGCAGCGGCAACGGCGCCTCCAAGTCCAAACCCAAGGCGGTGGGCAGCAACCGCGCTCCCGCCGCGCACGGCGCACGCGCTTCCGCCAGGGAGGCGAAGGAAGCCAGGGGCGGCAAGAAGGCCGCGGTGGCCGAAGCCAAGGCAGCCGCCGCCAAGCCCGCCCGCAGGCCGGCGCGCGCCGCCGCGCCGATCCAGGAAGCCAGCAACGCCGAGGCCCGCCTGATCGCCGTCTACGAAATGTTCGGCCGCGGCCAGGCTCGTCCCGCGCTCGCCAAGGCCCGCGACCTGGTGCGCGACTACCCGAACTTCCAGCTCGCGCAGCTCGTCTATGGCGACCTGCTCGCGGCCCAGGTGCCGCCGTCGAACAGCCTGCCCGACACCGCCAGCATCGCCAGGATGCGCGGCAACCCGGCCATGGCCGAACTGCACGAAGAATCGCGCCGCCGCCTGCAGGCCCTGCGCGAACGGCCACCGGCCAACACCGTGCCGTCGCAGTTCCTGGCGCTCTCCACGCGCAGCCGCTACGCCATTGCGGTCGATGCCTCGCGCTCGCGCCTGTACCTGTTCGAGAACAGCGACAAGGGCCTGAAGCTCACGGCCGACTACTACATCTCGGTCGGCAAGTCGGGCACCGACAAGGCCACCGAAGGCGATGCCCGCACGCCGCTGGGCGTGTACTACATCACCAGCAGCCTCGACCCGAAGTCGCTCAAGGACTTCTACGGCGCGGGCGCCCTGCCCATCAACTACCCCAATCCGTACGACGTGCGGCGCGGCAAGACCGGCGGCGGCATCTGGCTGCACGGCACCCCGCCCCAGCAGTTCGCACGGGCGCCGCTGGCCAGCGACGGCTGCGTGGTCATGGCCAACCCCGACTTGAAGCAGCTTTTGCGAAAAGTGCAAATCGGCGCAACGCCGGTGGTCACCGCACGCAGCCTGCAATGGATTTCGCAGCCGCAGGCCGAAAAAGAATCGCAATCCATTTCCAGCGCAATAAATGGCTGGAAAGACGCGCGGGCCAATGGAAATGAAGCGCAATTGAAGAAATTCTATTTGCCCGATTTCCAGCGCATCAGCAAGAAATCCACCGAAGGCATTTCAGCCGTCGAAGACGAAGTGAAATACGCGCAGGGCAAGCGCGTGCAGCTCAAGGACATGTCGTTCCTCCACTGGCGGGACGGTGACGACACGATGGTGGTTACCTTCGGCGAAGTGTTCGAAGGCGAGAAGAGCGGGCGCTCACGGCGCCAGTACTGGCTGCGCCAAGGCAGCGAGTGGAAGCTCTTCCACGAAGACATCCTCGGCTGAACCCCTGCTGACCACGCGGGTACGACCGCTGAGTCGTGACATTTTGCTCACGCTTTCTGGCTTTTTTCAGCGTTACAAATCGTGCTTTGTGGCCCCGTGCTACGTAACGCGTAACGGGTTTGTACCCGTAACGCAGCCCTTTCGCGCGTTCCCGGCGCCGTAACGTTCCCCTCCCCACTTCATGGGAGGTCGGACGCGGCCTACAGAGGGAAAAATTAACCTTCAAAGTGTCGGTTGGCCGATCGTCCTTCCCCCGGGACCCGGCTGGCGGAAAGCTGGCCGCCATCGTGCTTACACCTTTTGGCTAGCACAGCTAAGTGCGTGTCTTGTGGGTTTCTCTTGTTGATACACGGAGTTACTGTGTATAACATCCACCTCGCAAGCCTTTGTTAACACTTACCGAAAGGGGTAAATCATGCTCAGCTCTATTACTCGTTTTCTGCGCGACGAAGAAGGTGCGACCGCAATTGAATATGGAATCATTGCGGGCCTGATTTCTGTCGTGATGATTACCGCAATTACAGGCACTGACGGTATCGGGGCTCGACTGACAACCATCTGGGCCAATATCAAGACGGCACTCACGCCCTCTGCTTAAGTTTTACGTGCCGTGGCAATGACATCGGTCTGCTTGATGTGGTTGCTCCTCATAGCCGTTTATGACTTCAAGCAACGCCGCGTTCCCAATTGGCTTGCGCTCGCAGGTGCCCTTCTGGCACTTGCGACGCTCGCTTTCGGGACCAGTCCGCTCGGAGGCGACTGGACGAACGCATTGCTCGGTGCAGGCATCGGTTTCTGTAGCCTGCTGGTCTTCTACGCCTTGGGCGTCATGGGAGCAGGCGACGTGAAGTTCGCCGGTGCCCTTGGACTCTGGATCGGCCTTTCGGCACTGCTGCCTGTCTGGCTCATCGGCAGCCTGCTGGCCGGCGTGCATGCCGTGCTCTGGATGGTTCTTCAACGTTGGCCGGTCCTTCCGGGGGTCGCGCTGATGCTTTTCGGGTCGCCATCCCGGGCTGTCGGCGACACGTCTTCGACTCGGGTGCGCTTCATTCCCTATGCGGCATATCTAGCTCTCGGCGCAGCGGTTTGGATGGTTTGGGGTCGACAGAGCGGCTAGTCGTCACGTCACCACGAGTTGTTCATCGATAGCTCACCCGATTCCCCTCTTGAAACGCCGCTCATGATCAACCTCACCAAAGTCATCGCTGCCATCCTCGTGCTACTGGCACTTGCACTCGGTGGCTATGCATGGATGCTCAGCAGGCAGGCCCCACCGCCTGTCGCAGCCGCCCCGGCTTCCGCCAGCGCCACAGCCGTCAAGGCCACCCAGAGCCAGACCTTTGCCGTCGTTGTCGCAGCCAAGCCCCTGCCGGCCGGCCAGGCCATTCCCGCCGATGCGCTGCGCGTGGAACGGCTGACGATCAACCCGGCCGGCGCCTTCCAGGACACCGCGCCTCTCGCGGGACGTGTGCCCGTCATGGACTTGGGCGAAGGCACGCCTCTTCTCGAAGGTCAGCTGGTGTCGGGATTGGCCTTGCGCGTTGCCGAGGGAGAGCGCGCCGTGGCCATCAAGGCGGACGAGGCCATGGGCGTCGGCAACAAGGTACAGCCGGGCGACTTCGTCGACGTCTTCCTCATGCTCAAGTCCGACACCAAGGACATTGATCGCAGCCAGGCGCGCCTGCTGCTGTCGCGCACGCGTGTGCTGGCCTATGGCAACGCCTCCGTGGATGGCCTGCTGTCAAAGACCGACAAGAACGCCGCCGTGCAAGCTCAGCGCGCAGAGCCCGCCCGCACCGCCGTGCTTGCGGTGCCTGTGGAAGACATCAACCGGCTCACGCTCGCCGAGAACAGCGGCCGCCTGGTGCTGGCGCTGCGCAATCCGACCGACATGTCGCAGCCCGACCCGAAGCTTTTCGCGGAGTTGCCCACCGCCCTGCAACCGCTGCCGGCAAAGGCCGGTGAGCCACGCCGGCCTCCACTCGAAGGCCTCGACCGCGCACAGGCCGGCATCACCACAGCGGATTTCGTCACGGGTGGAACCCCGGTGGCACTCCGTCAAACCGCCGTGGCCACGGCAAGGGCACCGGCGGCCGCCAGTTCCGGCGGCACCGGCAACGGCACCCGTCGAGGTCTCCAGGTGGAAGTCATCCGCGGCGACCGCAGCGAAACCATCAATTACTGATCAGCGCACCCCCACATGCATGCCAAGCAGGAAAAGAACGACATGAAGCTCGCAGCACGCAAGAGAACGTCTCCGTCCGCACGTCCTCTGCGCCCCGCCCTTGCGTTGCTGTACCTGCTGGCAACAGGGGCATGGCCTGTCCTGTCCGCTGCCGCCGATGCGCAGGCAGCGGCTTCGCGGCCCCCGGTTTCTCTGCGGGTCGATGCAGGCACACAGAAAGAACTGCTGATCCCGAAGGGCATCGAGCGCATGGCCATCGCCGATGAAACGGTGGCCGGTGTTGCGCTCACCCGCCAATCGCCCAACTCGCCCGCCGCGCGCCTCATCGTCACCGGGAAAGCCGCGGGCAGGACCACCCTCATGGTCTGGGAAAAGGGGCAATTGAATGCCACCGTCTATGCATTGGAGGTGCGTCGCCGCGCGTCGACGCTCACCGGTTCACTCAACAGCATGGATGCGCACCAGGAAGCACGTGACGCGGCCATGGCGGCCGGCGGAGAAAAAACGGTGCTGCTTGATCGTTCGAGTGTCGACGTCCGAAGCAACACGGTGCAGGTCGAAGTCAAGATCGTCGAGTTCAATCGCAGCGTGCTCAAGCAGGCCGGGCTCAACATCTTCAGCACCCGCGCCAACTCCAGCGGATTCAGCTTCGGCGTCTTTTCGCCGTCGTCGCTGGGCTCCGTATCGTTCGCATCCAATGGCGCCATCACCGGCGAGTACAACAACCCGCTCGCGCAGGCTTTCAGCCTCCTTTTCAACTTCGGGAAGGCGGGACTTGGCCTGAACGTAGGTTTCCTGGAAGGCAACGGCATGGCACGCGTGCTCGCCGAGCCCACGTTGGTCGCGCTCTCCGGGCAGAGTGCGAGCTTCCTCGCCGGGGGCGAACTCCCCGTTCCGGCGCCCCAGGGACTGGGGACGACAAGCATCGAATACAAGCCCTTCGGCATCGGCCTGACCTTGACGCCGACGATTCTTTCGAACGAGCGCATCGTGCTCAAGGTCGCGCCGGAAGCGAGCGACCTCGACTACACGAATTCGCTGAGCATCAACGGCGTCGCGGTGCCCGCCATCAGCACGCGCCGCGCCGACACCACGGTCGAACTCGGCGACGGCGAGAGCTTCATCATCGGCGGCCTCGTGAGCCGCACCACGACGTCGAATGCCGACAAGGTGCCGCTGCTCGGCGACATCCCCGTGCTCGGTACGTTCTTCAAGCAGAGCAAGTACCAGATGAGCGAGAAGGAGTTGGTGATCCTCGTCACGCCGCATCTGGTCAAGCCCATTGCACGCGGCACCGATCTGGCACCGTACCTGCCGGGTGGCGCGGAGCAACGAGATGGCCCGGTGTGGCGCGCTCATCTGCTTGGTCCCGCCTCCGGCACCACCGTGCCCGGCTTCTCGCGTTGATCAAGAAGACCGCGCACAGCCGGTGGTCGACGCCATGAACGCTCCCCGAGACAACCTCCCCGAGACAGGCACGGAGACCTATCTCTTTGCTTCGTCCAGCGGAAGCCACATCACGTGGCTTACCGATTCGCTCAGCAAACTCGGCTCGGTGGTCGTGCTCGCACCCGACGCGAAGTCGATCGACGAGCGCATCGCGCTGCTCGGCCCGGTTGCCGTGTTTCTCGATTTCTCGGGCGACAGCACGGCGGCGGCCATCGAATTGCACCAGCGCCTGAAGCGCGACTGGCCGACATTGCCCGTGCTGGCCACCGGAGTCTCCGCCGAGCCCGCGTCCATGCTTGCCGCACTGCGCGCCGGCGTGGACGATTTCGTCGACATGTCGGCCCCGTCGGAAGACGCGGTCAACACGCTGCGCAAACTGCTGGATCGCCGCAGCAGCACGCAAGGCGGTACGCGCGGCTGCACGCTCACACTGCTCGGCGCGCGCTCGGGCATCGGCGTGACCACGCTTGCCGCCAGCCTGTCGCTGGTGCTCAACGAGATGCTGTCGCAGGTGCCACGGCCTCCGAACCGCAGCGTTCGTCACGGCGTCGCGTTGCTCGACCTCGGACTGCCGGCGCGCGATGGACTTCTTTACCTCGACACCCAGAGCGGCTTCAGCTTCGTCGACGGCGTGCGCAACCTGCGCCGCCTCGACCAGACCTTGCTGCACACGGCGCTGGCCCATCACACGAGCGGGGTCGCAGTGCTTCCGCTACCGACAAGCCTCGCGCAGGTGCGCGAGATCTCGCATGCCGATTCGGTGGCGTTGATCAAGCGGCTGGGCGACTTCTTCGACTTTCAGGTGGCCGACCTCGGCGGCTTCTCGACAATCGACTTCATTGCGCAGACAGTGCAAGCCTCGCAGCGCAGCTGGGTGGTCTGCGACCAGAGCATCGGCGCAATCGTGTCGACGGCGAACATGCTCAAGGAATTGCGGGCGCGCGGCATCGAGACCGACCGGCTAGGGCTCGTGGTCAACAAGTTCGACAGCCATGTCGGCCTCACGGCCAAGGACATCGCCGAACGGCTGGAGCTGCCGCTGCGCCATGTGCTGCCTTCGCGCAGCGCACAGCTGATGGCGGCCGCGAGCCGCGGAGAGATGCTGGTGCGCACCTCGCGCAGCGACCCCTACGCGCAGGCGGTGACGGGCCTGGCCCGCAGCCTGCACCAGGAATACATGTCTGCCACGGGCCAACCTCCGGCCAAGGATCCACGCTGGGTTGCGCTCATGTCGCAAGTCACCGGCCTCTGGAAGAGTTCACACGAAGGCTGAACCCATGTCCACCGATATCGAATTCGCCGACGACGACCAGGCGTTCATCAACTCCCAGCAGTTCCAGGACATCAAGAGCTGGACGCACGACCACCTGCTCAGCCGCATCGAGGAACTGGGCGCAGAGTTCGGCCGCTGGTCGCGCGCCTCGATCCAGCAGTTCGTCGAACTGGAGGTCGACAGCTTCGTGCGGCTGCGCCGCGTGCCGATCAACGACCGCGAGATGCAGCTCATCTCCGACGCGCTGACCAAGGAGCTCGCTGGCTTCGGGCCGCTGGAAGACCTGCTCAACGATCCGGCCGTGGAAGACATCCTGATCAACGGCTACCAGAACGTGTACGTGTCGCGCCACGGCATGCTGGAGCGCGAGACGGTGCGCTTCGCCGATTCGGAGCATGTGATGCGCATCGTGCGCCGCATCCTCGCGCCGCTGGGCCGCCGGCTCGACGAGTCGAACCCGATGGTCGACGCGCGCCTGCCCGACGGCGGCCGCATCAACGTGATCATCGAGCCGCTGGCCATCGACGGCCTCTCGGTGTCGATCCGCAAGTTCCGCAAGGAGCCGCTCACGCCGATGGACCTGGTGAAGCTCGGCACGTTCGACGCCGGCATGGCGCAGCTGCTGGAGATCGCGGTGCGCGCGCGCTGCAACATCCTCGTGAGCGGCGGCACCAGCTCGGGCAAGACCTCGCTGCTGAATGCGCTCGCGAGCTACATACCCGCGCGCGAACGCGTCATCACCATCGAGGACACGGCCGAACTGTCGCTCGGCACCAGCCACGTGGTGCGGCTCGAAAGCCGACCGGGCGGCTTCGACGGCACCGGCGTGGTGTCGATCCGCGACCTGCTGCGCAACAGCCTGCGCATGCGGCCCGACCGCATCATCGTGGGCGAAGTGCGCGGTGCCGAGGTCATCGAGATGATGCAGGCCATGAACACCGGCCACGAAGGCTCGATGGGCACCATCCACGCGAGCTCGCCGCGCGAGTGCCTCTACCGCCTGGAGATGCTCGCGGGCTTCGCGGGCTACCAGGGCAGCGAAGTGAGCCTGCGCCGGCAGATCGCCAACGCCATCGACTTCATCGTGCAGATCGGGCGCCTGTCGGGCGGCCAGCGCCGCATCATTTCGCTGAGCGAGGTCACGGGCGTCAACGACAACGTCGTCGCCATGCAGGAGCTCTACCGCTACGAGCCGGTCGTCTCGCCCGACGGCGAGGAACGCGACCGCTGGGTGTCGCTGGGCATCGCGCCGCACTCGCCCAAGATCACGCGCTTCCGGCAGTCGATGGCGCGTGCGCAGCAGGGGGAACATCGTGCGTGAAGGGTTGCTCGTCGTTGCCTGCATTGCGCTGGTCCTCGCGGCCGCCGGGTTGCTCATGTGGCAATGGGCCAAGACGCGCCAGGCACGGCAGGCGACGGAGCGGCATCTGAACCAGCAGATTCTGGCCAGTGCGACGGCCGCAACGGCGGCACCGCTCCCGTCGCGGGATTTGTCGAGCGACAACTTCGCGAGCGGCTTGAAGGACCCCTGGCTCGACGCTGAACTCAGTGCGGCAGCGACAGCCACGCCCGTCGGGCTGCTGGAGCGAGCCTTGCCTGAACGACTGGTCGGCGTGGTCGATCCTCGGATGGCCGCCTTGGCCATCGGCGCGATCCTGCTGCTTTCGCTGGTAGCCGGCTTGTTCGGCGGCTGGCTGGCCGCACTGGGTGCACTTGCCTTCCTGGCGCTTGCCTCGGCGTTCGCTGTATGGCTGCGACTCCAGAAGTTTCGTCGCAAGCTGATCGGCCAATTGCCGGCCTACATCGATGCGATGGTCAGGCTGATCACGATCGGGAACTCCACGCAGGCGGCATTCCAGCTTGCGATTGCCACCACCGCTGAACCTCTGCGCGGGCAACTCGAGCGCTCAGCCTCGCTGGTGCGTGCCGGCATGGACCTGGACCGCGCCCTGCACCAGACAGCCGCGAACGTTCGCATCGAGGAAATGTTCCTGCTTGCCTCGATTCTCGGCCTCGGTGTGCGCTACGGCGGCCGTGCCGACCTGCTGCTGGAACGCGTCGGCAACTTCATGCGCGACCGCGAGCAGGCCGAACACGAATTGATCGCCATGTCGTCCGAAACGCGGCTCTCGGCCTGGATCCTGGGGCTCCTGCCGGTCGGCGTGGGTGCCTTCTTCATCGTGACCAATCCCAGCTATTTCATGGGCATGTGGCACGACGGCACGGGTCGCAACATGATCCTCTTCGCCGCGGGATTCCAGTTGCTGGGTGCCGCCCTGCTCTATCGCCTGGCGAGGTTGACATGACGCTCTCGCCCAACCAACTGGCGGTTCTCAGCCTAGCTCTCCTGGCCTTGGGCTTGATGGCCGGTGCCGGCGCGCTGATCGCTGCCGAGCTGCGGCGAGCACGCAGTGGAAAAGTCATCGGACGCGCGATTGACCAGGCAGTGTCCGCGGCGCCCGCCACGGTGGCCGAGGAGCTGAGCGCCGCATCGGCGAAGTCGGATGTCGAGCTCCCTTTTCATTGGCTCGACTCCCGATTCGGCCGCGCGCTCGTTGCCGATGAGGACCGCAACCTCATCGACCAGTGCGGACTGCCCTCGAAGCGCACCCAGTTGATTTTCATGGTGACCCGCGTGGTGTTTGCCTTCCTGCTTCCCACGCTGACCTACGTGGCGTGGAGCGAAGGGCATTCCCAACGTTCGGTCGTCATGGTTCAGGCCGCCGCCTTCGTCATCGGCTTCATGGCGCCCAAATGGATACTGGGCCGCTTTGCGGCGGGACGGCGCGAGAGAGCGGCGCAGGAATTGCCGCTCTTCATCGACCTGTTGCGCCTGCTGCAAGGCGTGGGGCTCAGCCTGGACCAGAGTCTGCAGATCATGGCCGCCGATTTCTCGCACGTGCTGCGCGTGCTCGGCTACGAGCTCTCGCTGGCCAACAGCCAATACAGCCAGGGCCGCAGCCGTGAGCACTCGCTGCAGCGCCTTGCCACGCTGCACAAGAATGAGAACCTCCGAGGCCTCGTCTCGCTGCTGGTCCAGGTCGACAAGCACGGCGGTGCCGTGCAGGAGCCGCTGCGCGTTTTCAGCGACAGGCTTCGCGAACACAGGCGCTCCGAGATGAAAGAGCGCATCGGCAAGATCACGGTCAAGATGACTGCCGTCATGGTGACCACGCTGCTGCCGGCGCTCGTCATTGTCACGGCGGGCCCCGCTTTCCTCTCTGTTTTCCGTTCTTTGGGAATCGCAGCCAAATGAAGATGCTCAACGCTCATGAAGTCGCGCATCCTGCCTGCCGTGCATTGGCATCCGCATGCGTGGTTGCCGCGACACTGGTCGTCTCCGGCTGTGCCGGCGTCAAGGACCAGTACGCGGCAAGCGCCGATGCGCAGCAGCGCATGGCCGCCGAGGCAACCGCGGACACGAAAGCCGGCGCATCGGTCGACACGCAAGCCACCTACCTGCGTCTTGTCGAGCAAATGCAGAAGGAGGAGCTCTGGTTTGCCTCGCTCGCGCACATCGATGCACTCGAGCAACGCTGGGGCGTGTCACCGGACTCCACGCGCGTGCGAGCGGAGGCGTTGCGTCAGACAGGACAAGCCGCGCCGGCCGAGGCCGCATACAAGCGCCTGCTGGGCACCCCGCTGGAAAGCGCGGGCTACCGCGGGTTGGGCTTGCTGGCGGGAATGCGCGGTGACTACGCCGAAGCGTCGCGCCTTCTTTCCCAGGCACAGCGTCGTACACCGACAGATCCTGCGCTGCTCAGCGACCTGGGCTACGCGAACCTGCGCGCTGGTTTGATCGAGGAGGCACGCCTGCCGCTCATGCAGGCGCTGCAATTGAAGCCCGACAGTACGCAGGCGCAGGCCAACCTTGCGCTCTATCTGGAAGTGACCCAGCAAAGAGACAAGTCGGCAGCCCTGATGAATGCCAATCGCATGTCCGAAGCAACGCGCGCTGCCATCAGGGAGGCAGCGCAGCAGATGAAGGTCTCCGGCGGCGCATCGGCATCCGCTGTGCGCGCTACGGCTGCGGTGCCCGCGGGCGGCCGCGACGAGTCCATCGTGTCGCCTCTTGCGCTCAAGCGTTCCCGCTGGTCGGAAACGACAGGCATCAGGACGGCAAATCAGCTGAATCCGTCGACGCTGTCCGCGGAGATTCCCTCTGTATTGAACTCGACCTCACGGAGCACACCATGAACAAGATTACAGGCCTGCGGGCCGGTGCATTGGCCGCTGCGCTCCTGGCTTCGGCGACGAGCACCATGGCACAGGTGAACGCAAAAGCGAGCGAAGTCGATGCCAAGCCCGCCGCGATCTCGGCTTCAGCGGACACACCCAAAGCCGATGCGGTGGCGCCCGGTTCGCAAGAGCAATTCGCCGAAGCGGAAGAATTCGAGCTGGTACCGCTGCAAGTAGGCGACGCGACACAGAGCCTGCTTGCATGGCAACGCAGCGGCGAGATTGCATCGCCTTCGCCCAGGACCATCGCCGGAAACGTCGCCAGCCGGAGTTACGACCGCTACCTGAAGAGCTTCGAGTTTCCGATTCCTGAACGGCTCGGTTCGACGGTGAACAAATCCTCCGGCAGCGCGAGCGGCACGTCGTCGGGCACACGCTGAGCCGCAAGACATTCCTGCAGCACCGCAACCACGATGCACCACTCACGCACGCTCGCAAAGAACCGGCGCCGCCAAAGCGGCGTCTATGCGGTCGAGTTCGCGTTCGTGTTTCTCATCGTCTTCTTCTTGCTTTACGCCGCCATTTGCTACGGCTTCCTGCTGGCCGCGCGGATGGGCTTGCAGAACGCGGCGGAGGAAGGCGCAAGGGCCGGGCTGAGATATCAGATCAGCCTCGATGCAAAGAAAACAGAGGCAGGCAACGTCGCTACGCAGCGAGCGTCCTGGTTGCCCACCGCCTTGAAAAGCAACCTGAGCGTCCAGGCCACCGTATGCATGGCTGGCGAAGACGACTGCCTCAAGACGCCAGTTTGCGGCCCTGCCTGGACGCAGCGCTGCCAGATGGTCGTGACCGTGACCGTCAACGGCATCCAGCAACTTCTCCCGCCGTTTCCGAGCTTTGCGTTACCGGATCAGATAAGAGGCAAAGCCAGCATGCTGCTTGACGGGAGATCGTTGTGAAACTGCGCCCATCTCGTCGTGCAGTGGAACAGAACGGCGCGCGGCAACGCGGGGTCGCCGCCATCGAGTTCGCGCTGGTTTTCAGCGTGCTGTTTCTGGCCGTGTATGGAGTCGTCACGTTCGGCGGCGTGCTGTACGTGCAGCAGGTGATCTCTCGCGCAGCAGAAGACGGCGCGCGAGCCGTCCAGTTCTCGCAGACGAACGCCGCAGACGATGCGCTCAGGTCGAACGTGCAGTCAGCAATCTATCGGTCGCTCTCTCTTTCCTCGATCACGCCCGTCGCCGCCGGGACTACCCCGTCCTCGAAGGAAGCATGGATCCGGTCGAAGGTGCCGCTGCCCAGCGTCAATATCTCGACCGGAAAAGTCGTGATCACCGTGAGCTATCCGTACAGCGCCAATCCTTTGCTTCCGGCGCTTCCCTTCACCGGAGGCTGGCTGCCCACCAACCTCTCCGGCAAGGCTACGGCCGCCAAATCCTGGTGAGGGAAGCCATGCGTCTACCTAGCCAGGCAGCAGCGCGACGACAAGTTGGATCCGTCGTGATCAACGCCGCGATTGCGCTCTCGCTCATCGTCATTACCCTGATAGGGACGGAACTGGGGTACACGTTCTTTCTGAAGCGGGAGCTTCAGAAGACGGCCGATCTCGCAGCCTTGGCAGGCGCCCAGAACCTGGGCGTGAACAATTGCGCCGCTGCGACGACTGCCGCAATTTCCAATGCCACCCAGAACATGCCGGTCGGGCTGGCACCAGTCGGTGCGGCAAACATCGTGTGCGGCCGCTGGGATGCCGTGCTCAAGCCAGCCGCACCTCACTTCGGCGCGCCGGACAGCGGGCAGAACCTCAATGCGGTGCGCGTCACCATCAGCAGAGCCCCTCCGCTCCTGCTGCCAAGCATTCCGGGAAACCAGGCGACGACGATCACTGCGGACGCGGTGGCAGCCCAACAAACCCCGCAGGCGAACCTGACGATCCGCTCCACGCTACTGAGCGTCGATTCCACGCAATCGCCGTTGCTCAACTCGGTCTTCGGCGGAATGCTGGGAGGTGCTCTCACCATCGACGCGGCTGGCTGGAACGGGCTGCTCAACACGAATGTGCGTCTGCTGACCTACATCGACCAGCTGGGAGTGAACCTGGGGATCGGAGCCGGAAAGTACGACCAGGTGCTCGGCACGAGCGTCTCCGTAGGCACTCTGATCCAGGCCATGATCGATGCCTTGCAGCAGAACGGGAACACGGCGCAGGCTGCGATCGATGCGCTCAATCTGGTCAAGCTCACCGCCAACGCTGCGGCGGCGCAACCACTTTTGAAACTAGGCAGTTTGCTCGGCGTGCAAACCGGCAGCAGCGCGGCGGCCCTGAGTACCGACCTCCAGCTTTTCCAGTTGCTGCAGGGTGTGGTGCAGGCAGCGAATGGAAAAAATGGCGCTGTGGCGACGACGACGCTTCCTTTGGCGGGCCTGGCTTCAGTCACGGCAAACATCAAGGTCATCGAGCCGCCGCAGGTTTCGGCCACGGGAAATCCGGTGCTGGCCAAGAACAATCCCACAGGGCCAGACCAGATCTATGTTCGTACCGCCCAGATTCGAACACTGATCTCCGTCAACCTGGGCGATGCTGGCCAAACTTTGACAGGTCTGATCAGCGGCTTGGCCACCGCGTTGAGCAAGCTCAGCTCCGCTTTGATCTCCATTTTGACGACGGTCATCGATGTCACGCCTCCGGGCGACTGCGCAGTCATTTCCTTGAATTGCCACACAACGCCAAAGTCCGTCATCTCGGATGTCACACCGCTTCCTCTGCCAGTGCGCATCGATGTCAACATCGATGTCGCGTCAGCAGCGGCCTATGTCACTGATTTCGACTGCACAAACGATAGCGACAAGAAGCTTTGGGCCGCATCCAAATCGACGGTTGCGACATTGCGCATTGGCACGATGGGAAGCAGCCCCGCTGATGCAAAAGCGAAAGTTTTCGCGTCGTGGTCTGCGGCGCCCACTGTGGATCCAATTGCGCTGGTGGATATTGGCACCGTGCAATCTAGAAAGACCTGTACGGTTGCTGCTGGGATTGTGTGTCTGTTAGCAGTTCAGGAATACCAGCAAGCAGATGGAACGTGGACTTCCGACAAAACCAAAGCCAAAAGAACCGCATTCGGGGGTGGAGGCGTCGGACTTTCCATGAACTCAGATCCCATCAGTGGCGGTGCATCCAACTTGGCGTTCCATTCGAGCGCGCCCGGGCTTCTCAAGGAAGTCAGCGACACGGCTGCGCCAGAACAGACTTATCTGCAGACATCAGCCACCGGTAACGTCGGCGGCTTGCTGGTCAACACCATCAATGGCCTGCAACTCAACCTTTACAAGCCCAGCGGCTCAACCGGCTTGCTGGGCTCCATCCTGCAGACGACGGATGCCGCAGCAACGGCGGTTTTCGCGTTGCTCAAGAATCTGATCGCACCGCTCCTGACATCGCTCATCAATCCGCTCGCTGACGTCCTGCTGAAAGGGTTAGGGATCGATCTCGCGAACGCGCAGGTCGGCGCCCGGCTGTCGTGTCGAGCGGGCGCGCAGTTGGTGTATTAACGTGATCCATCTTCCAAACACGCGGCCGCGCTTCAGGCTTTCGCTCTCATGACCGCCCCCAACTTCGACGAACTCGACCTCTTTGTCTGGGAGGGCAAAGCCGACATCCTCGACCGCATCGCGCGTTGCATGGCGAGCTTCGACGTGGAGGTGATCCGGGCTGACGGGATGCCGCCGCCCGCACCCGAACGCGGGGTGGCGCTGCGCCCCTCGGTCGCGATCATCAGCGTCACCGTCATCGACGGCGGCGGGCTGGCGCATGCGACGGAGCTGCTGCAGGGCATGCCGGTGATCTGGGTCGCGGCGGGTTCGCGCGAGCGGGACTCGCGCACCTATCCGCCCGAGTACCTGCACGTGCTGCCCTACGACTTCACCTGCGCCGAGCTGCGCACGATGGTCGCGAAGCTGGTGCGGCAGTTGCGCGCGCGCGAGGTGGCGCCGCAGGCGCCCGATGTGCTGGTGGCGCACTCCGACGCGATGAAGTCGCTGCTGGCCGAGGTGAACGCCTTCGCCGATTGCGACCACAGCGTGCTGGTGCGCGGCGAAACCGGCGTGGGCAAGGAGCGCATCGCGCAGCAGTTGCACCTTGGGCACCAGCACTACAGCAAGGGCGCTTTCGTGGCGGTGAACTGCGGCGCGATTCCCGACGGTCTTTTCGAGTCGCTGTTCTTCGGCCATACGAAGGGCTCCTTCACCGGCGCGGTGCATGCGCACCGCGGCTATTTCGAGCAGGCCACGGGCGGCACGCTTTTCCTCGACGAAATCGGCGACCTGCCGCGCTACCAGCAGGTCAAGCTGCTGCGCGTGCTCGAAGACAACGCGGTGACGCGGCTCGGGGCGACGTCGCCGATCCGCGTCGACTTCCGCCTGGTGGCGGCGACGAACCGCAACCTGCGCGAGATGGTGGCGAGCGGCGAGTTCCGCGCCGACCTTTTCTACCGCCTTGCGGTGATTGAGCTTCATGTGCCCAGCCTCGAGGAACGCGGCGAGGTCGACAAGATCGCGATCTTCAAGGCGCTGCTGAGCAACGTGCTGGGCGACGAGCTGGAGACGCTCGGCGAAACGCCGCACTGGCTGAGCGACGCGGTGGCCGAGACCTACTTCCCGGGCAATGTGCGCCAGTTGCGCAATCTTGCGGAGCGCGTGGGCGTGATCGCGCGGCAGCTGCACAGCTGGGACCAGAACCTGATCCGGCGCGCGATTGCGCTGACGCGCGGCACGCCGACACCGACGATCTCGGCGGACCGCAACGGCGCGGGCGGCGGCGGCGGGATCGGGCTCGACGGCAGCAGCGACCGCAAGGGCTGGAACAGCAGCGAACGCAACCGCATCATCGCGGCGCTCGAGGTCAACGACTGGAAGCGCCAGGACACCGCGCAGCACCTGGGCATCAGCCGCAAGGTGCTGTGGGAGAAGATGCGCAAGTACCAGATCCTCGACGGCGAACCGGGCATTCCCGAAGACGCCTGACCGGCACCGACGCTCAGGGGATCGACAGCCGCGGAGCCTTGCGCAGCGACGAGCCCGCGCCCCCGGGGCCCGCGGCGCGCTCGACCACCGGCTCGCTCGCGCAGGCGGTGTTGCTCGAGATGCACAGCGCGGCCAGCAGGCCGTCCTCGGTCAGGGCGGGCCGGCTCGGCGCGCCGAAGAGCCGGTCGATCCAGTTGTTCGTGCCCGCGGGGTCGATGCGCAGTTCGCCGGTCGTGCGCGCCAGGCGCAGCTCCGAGATGCGCAGGTCGAACACGCCGTCGACGTAGTCGAACAGCAGCGTGTAGTAATCGAGTTGCGCGTCGAGCACCTTGGGCAGGGTCTCGCGACCGAATTCCATGAGGCGGCGGCGGCCGCGGAAGGCCTGGCCCGACGTGCTCACGGCTTCCATCAGCTGCCGCTCGCGCTCGCGGCCCGACACAGTGCGCGCCCATGAGGCGGAGGTGAGCTCGAACAGGTTGAGCTTCACGCCGTCGAGCTTGGCCTCCTGGTTCGCGACTTCGGCGAGCGCGGACTTCAGCCGCAACTGCCGGTCGAAGCCGTTGCCGAAGTTCCAGTTGAGCTCGAAGGCCGCGCGCGTCGGGTCCTGCGGCGACACGCCCCGCGGATCGCGGCTCTTCACCACCACGGCGTCGAGGGTCGGGTAGAGGCTCGCGTCCTGCTGGTCGGCCAGCGCGCGCGCGCGTTCGATGCGGCCCTGGGCTTCGGCGATCTCGGTGCTGCGTGCCTCGGCGCGGCGCAGCGCCTCTTCCTGCGAGCCGATGCGCCATTGCGGCGGCGCGGCGAGCACGGGCAGCGACTCCACGTTGGGCGAGAACTTGAAGTAGTTGCGGAACTTGGCCATGGCCTCGTCGCGCTGGGCCTGGAAGTCGGACTCGCGCGCGGCCACGAGCGCGCGGCGCGAAGCCGCCATGTTGAGGTCGTTGTCGCCGGTCACCCCCAGCGCGACGCGGCGGGCCTCGGCCTTGGAAAGTTCGGCGACCACCTCGGTGGCCTTGTGCGCGATCTGCTTCTTGAGGTCGTAGCGCTGCACCTGCAGGTAGGCGGTCAGCGCATCCAGCACGACCTTCTGCGAGGTGGTGACGACGGCCTCGTCGTCGGCCTGGTTGCCGGCTTCGGCCGCGCGCTGCGCCGCGCTCATGGCGCCGCCGTCGAGCAGGCTCATGCGGGCCTCGGCGGTGAGCACGGTGTAGCCCTCCGTCCTGGCGCCGGCCAGGCCGCTGTTGTAGTTGCCCGATGACGTACCGATCTTGAAGCGCGGATAGCGCGCCTGCCTGGCGGCATCGACGCTGTAGCTGCTGGTGTTGGCGGCCGCCTGGGCCGTCTGCACTTCGGGGTATTCCTGCGACAGCGCGACCAGTGCCTGCTTCACCTGCTGCGCATAGCTGGCCGCGCCGAGCGATGGCGCGGACAGCCTGCGCGCGAGCACGAGCGGCGGCGGCGGCTCCTGCAGCGCTTCCTGCTGTTGCTGTTCCTGCGCGAAGGCGGCGGGCGGCAGCGCGAAGCTGGCGCACAGCGCCGCGCACACCACGCCGGTGCCTGTGCGGCGCCGGCTGTTCAAGGGGGCGTTCCTCATGGTTCGCGGAAGGCTTCGCGCCGCAGCTTGAGCACGGGTCGCAGGATGTACCAGATGAACGGATCGGTGCCGACACGCAGGTCCACTTCCGATTCCATGCCGGCGGTGATGCGGTTCTCGTCGCGCCCCACGTGCGACTGCGACATGCTGATGAGCAGCCGGTAGTAGGGCGCGCCGTTCGAGATGGCCGGGTCGCGGTCGGCGTCGGCCGCCACGAGCTTGACCTTGCCGTCGACGGCGCCGTAGCGCAGGTAGTCGTAGGCGGTGATCTTCACGCGCGCCGTCTGCCCCACTTCGATGAAGCCGCGGTCGTTCGGGTTGAGCCGCGCCTCGACCATGATCTCGTCCTCGTCGGGCACCACTTCGAGAATCGACTCGCCCGGCTTCACCACCCATCCGGGGCTGGAGTTGCGCAGGCCCTTGACGATGCCGTCCGACGGCGCCTTGACCACCGTGCGCGAACGCTGCGTGCGGGCCCGCGCGAGGTCTTCGCTCAGGCTCGCGAACTGGCGCTCGACGGTGGCCAGTTCGTCCGACGCGCGGCGGCGGAAGCGGCCCTCCGCCTCCGCCATCTTGGCCTGCGCCTCGGTGATGGCGGCGTCGGCCGAGACCACGCCCTGCCGCGCCACCGCGAGTTCGCTGCGCACGCTCTCGACCTGGCGCCGCTTCTCGAGCACCTCGACCTGGCCGACCAGCTTCTCGCTGAGCAGCTGCTCGGAAATCTCGAGTTCCTTCTGCATCAGTGCGAGCCGGTCCCCGAGGCCCTTGACCTTGGCCTGCTGCTCCAGCTTCTTGCTGCGTGCCTGCTCCAGTCCCGACACCGCGCCCGCCATGACGCCGCGCTGCTCCAGTGCGCGCGCCTGGTAGGCGCCGGTCTCGCCTTCGAACACGCCCTCGTCGATGTCCTTGGCGAAGGAATCGCGGCGCAGCGGCTGGCCCCGGCTCTCGGCCATGAGGCGCACGCGGGTGGCCTGCGTGGCCGCGTAGCGCGCCGTGAGTTCTTCCAGGTTCAGGCCGCTGCCGCCCAGGTCGATCTCCACCAACGGCTGGCCCGTCTTGACCTTGTCGCCTTCCTTGACCAGCACGCTGCTGACGATGCCGCCCTCCAGGTGCTGGATGGCCTTGACGCGGTCGGAAGGAATCACACGGCCAGGCGCGACGACCACGGTCTCCATGGGAAAGCCCAGGCCCACCAGCGCCAGCACCGCCACCGCCCCGCCGATGATCCATTGCCGCCGCCGTCCCTTCGGCGACGTCTGCGCCGCGCGCCTGTCCTGTTCGTCCTGCAATATCTGCGGCAGATCTGATTTCAAAATTTGCGGCCCCCGTCGCTTGTCGTCTTCACGCCATGGAGCGGGTGGCCGCGGCCCCCGCGCTGTCTTCGCTGTCGCCCACCGCCACCAGCGGCTTCTTCACGCCGAACAGCTTGGGCACCATCACCGCCGCGGAGCCCTGCTCCACGTTGCCCTGCCCGGTCACGTGATAGACCACCGTGGCCGCGGAAACGATGCGCAGCGAGTGCGTGACCACCACCACGGTGCGCACCTTGGCCACCGCGAGCATGGTGGCGAGCAGGTTGCGCTCGCTCTGGAAGTCGAGGTCGTTGCTGGGCTCGTCGAGCACCAGCACCGACGGCTTGCGCAGGAAGCTCATGGCCAGCGCGAGCTTGCGCCGCTCGCCGACTGAGAAGCCGGTGCCGCCCTCGCCCACCACGGTGCGGTAGCCGTCGGGCAGGCGCGAGATGAAGTCATGCGCGCCGGAGAGCTTGCAGGCCGCGACGATCTGCTCGTCGCTCTGGCCCGGCGCGCCGCGCCGCATCACGTCGACCAGCGCGCCGCCGAACCAGTAGACCTCCTGCGACAGATAGCTGATCCAGCGCGACAGCTCTTCGCGGCCGAACTGCGAGAGGTCGTATTCCCCGATGCTCACGGTGCCGCGCGTGGGCGTGTACAGGCCCGACACCAGCTTCACCAGCGTCGACTTGCCCGCGCCGTTGCGCCCGACGATCACGTGCAGCCCGCCGGGGCCGATGTCGAGGTCGACGTTTTCCAGCACCGGCTGCTGCGCCGTCTCGGTGAAGCTGAAGCTCACGTCGCGCAGCGTGACGCGGCCCAGCGGCTGCGGCAGTTCCATGCCCGTGGGCGGCTTCTCGACCGGCTCGCGCAGCACGGTTTCGAGCCGCTTGGCGGCTTCCTTCGCGGTGGCCAGCGAGCGCCAGTTCGACACCAGGCCGGCCACCGGCTGCAGCGCCTTGAGCGCCAGCATGTTGGAGGCGACCAGGCCGCCCACCGTCATCCATTGCTCCATCACCGACACCGCACCCACCGTGACCACGATGACCGAGAACACGGTCAGCAGCACGGTGGTGCCGTCGCGCGCGGTTTCGATCTGGCCGTTCTTGGTGAAGCTCTCGGTGAGCCAGGCGTTGTAGGCCTGGCGCCACGTCTCGATGGTGGGACCGTCGTTGGCCTGCGTCTTCAGCGTCTCGCGCGCATGGCAGATCTCGGAGGTGATGCGGTCCAGGCCGCGCCCGCGCTGCACTTCTTCCACACGGCCGGTGCGCACTTCGTCGGCCCACCACCACGCCAGGAAAGACATGATGGCCAGGAACACGGCCACCACCGGCAGCACCGGCAGCGCGACGATGCCGATCACGACCAGCGCGAAGATGGCCATGGGCAGGTCGAAGATCGATTGCGCGAGGCCGCCGGTGACGGTGCCGCGCACCGAACCCACGTCGCGGAAGTACAGCTGCCACGACGAAGCGGGCCGCGACTCCAGCGCGCGCAGCGGGCGCGACAGCATCGAGTTCAGCAAGGCACCCGACACGCCGTGGTCGATGATGGCGCCCGCGTTGCGCAGCAGGCGCGAGCGCCGCGTGCGCAACCAGAACTCGATGCACAGGAAGAAGAAGATGCCGCTCACCAGCGCGGCGAGCGTCGAGGTGCCGCTGCGCGACAGCACGCGGTCGTACACCTGCAGCAGGAAGATCGAAGGCAGCAGCCCGAACAGGCTGATGGGGAGCGAGCGCCACGCCGCGCCCTTGACCAGCGGATACGCCGCGCGAAACGCTTCATGCAGCGCGCCCGCATAGGGACTGGCACCAGGTTCGTCTGGCGTGTCGGCAACCAGCTGGCTGGGCAAGAGGAACTTGATCATGGGAAAAAGCCGATCCGTCGGGCAATGACGCCTGTCTCATTATCAACTGTTACCCAGCTGTTACAAGGCAAAAATTCACTCTCGACGCGACTCAGCACACAGGCATTCGCACCTTCGACGGAACGGCTTTCACGGACTGCTCCGGTCCCGGTTGCGCGGCGCTTCCCGTAACCGCGCAACCGGCCGGACTCCCTGACCTGACGGCCTTCGCCTGATAGGGCAAACCCTCTGCGAACACCAATGCGATGTTGGCGCACAACAGCATGCAGAGCACCCAGGCGCACAGCAGCTGGAGCCAGCCCAGCCACCAGCGCCGCGGTGCTGCCGCTGCCTCATGTTCGTAGGGCGAATGCAATAACGCGTTCCATCTCATGGCAATGCTTTCAAGACCCGGGCTAGCCGGGAAAGACCGATGCCCGCCGAGCTCTTGGCCAGCACCCAGTCGCCCGGCTGCACGAGGCCGCCGAGCGCGGTGGACAGGTCGGACACATCGACGAACCAGTGCGATCGCACCTTGGTGCGAATGCGCGTGTGCAGTGCCCGCATCAGCGGGCCGCACAGCAGCACGCGATCGGGCTGCGAGGCCAGCAACTCGGCCTCTAGGTCGAGGTGATGGCGCTGCGCGGCGGGGCCGAGCTCCTGCATGTCGCCGAGGATCGCCACGCGGCGCGCCGGCTCGCAGGGGGCCTGAGACAGCATCTCCAGTGCGGCCCGCATCGAGCTCGGGTTGGCGTCGTAGGTCTCGTCGATCAGCTTGAAGCTGCCGCCGCCGATGTGAATGGTGTGCAGCGCGCCGCGCCCGCCCGGCGGCTCGAAGTGCGCAAAGGGCTCGACCGCCGCGGCCAGCGGCAGGCGCAGCGCCTGCAGCGCGGCGAGCGCGGCGATGGCGCTCGCACCCATGTGCCGGCCCGGCGCGTTGAGCCGCAGCTGGAAGGGCTCGCCCGCCACCAGCGCCTGCACCTCGCCGTGGTCGAAGGCGAGCAGGCGCACGTCGGCGTCCTTGTGCTCGCCGTAGGTCACGATCTGCAGCTGCTGCGTCATGGCCGCGTCGGCGAAGGTCGCGAACTCGGGCATGTCGCGGTTCAGCACCACGCTGTCGCCCGGGTTCATCGACTGGAAGATGCGGCTGTCCAGCCGCGCGGCCGCTTCGGAAGGGCCGCGGTGCTTCTGCGACGCGGCCGACAGCCCGGTCACGACGACGAGCGAGGGCCGCACCAGCTGCGCGGATGCCGGCATCTGCGACGCGCCCATCTCCATCACCCAGTAGGCCGCGTGCCGCGGCATGCAGGTCATGTTCCAGGCGAGCCCCGAAGGCAGGCTGATGTTGCCTTCGGGCTGCGCGACCTCGCCCCACACGGTGAGCGCGCCGGCCAGCATGGCGGTGACGGTGCCGCTGCCCGCGCCGCTGCCGAGCACGCCGCACACGCGGCCGGTGAATTCGCAGCGCGCATGGTCACCCAGCAGCAGCACGGACTGCAGCACGTTCTGCACCTTCAGCACCGGCACGCGCTTGTCCAGGTGCGGCTTGGGGTCGGTGCACAGCACCGCGGCGGCCGGCTGCAGCACGCCCTTGAGCGTGACGGCCGCCAGCGGCGTCTTCGACGGGCGCGTCTGGTGGTCGAACACCACGCGGCCCTTGCGCATGAAGGAGCGTTGCGTCACGCCGCTGGCGCGCCAGCCGTCCTCGGGCTTGACGACCCACTCGCCGCCGGTGACGCGGGCCATCTCGCTCGCGGTCCAGGCCGGGCCGTCGTCGCGCGCGCCGTTGCCGGCGGGGGCGCCGCCCGTACCGCTGGCGGCGGCCAGCGCGCGGCGCTCGAGCAGGTAGCGGTGATAGGCCGCGAAGCCCGACACGTACTGCTCCACGTCGTCGATGCGCACGCGGAACGAGTGGTGCCGGATGAAGAAGGACCCCACCACCGTCGACGGCCGGCGGAAGTACATCGCCATCTCGGGCCAGAAGAAGCCGTTGAGCAGGTAGTGCGCGCGGTAGTCGAGCGCGCGGTAGAACTTCTCGGTGTCCAGTTCGTCGAGCAGGTGCCGCATCGCGGGCATGCCCTCGAGCCGCTGCAGCATCTGCTGCGCGGCCAGCATGAGTTCGAGCAGCGTCGGAAACGTGGTCTTGCGGTCGAGCACGAAGTCCAGGTACCCCGCCACGTTCTGCAGGCCGAAGCGAAAGTACTTCTCCTGCGGGCTCCAGTGCGTGAGCTCGTTGACGCAGCAGCTCAGCCAGTGGTCGTGCGACTGCCATTGCTGGCCCGCGATGAAATAGTCGAAGGCCTTCTCGACCACCGCCAGCCACTGCGGGTCGCGCGTGAGGCTGTACAGGCGCATGAGGCCGTAGACCGCCTCGCCGTCGTAGTAAATGATGCGCGAGGCCTGCTTGACCGAGAGGTCGGTCGCATGCAGCACGTGGTTGAAGCGGCCGGTCTCCGGGTCTTGCAGCGACGCGATGCCGAGCGCGAGCTTGTCGATGAGCGGCAGCCAGTGGCGCGTGTCCATCAGCTCGCAGTACTTCACGAGTGCGAGCACGCAGGCCGCGTTGCCGCCCAGCTTGATCTCGCCGCCGGTGTCCACCAGGAAGGCCGCGGCGCGGCCGTCGGCCAGCGTGTAGTCGCGGATCAGCCAGCTGGTCAGGTGGTCGATCGCGCGGTCGATGGCCGAGCGCAGGGTCTCGTCGCGCGTGAGCTCCCATGCCTCGAGCATGGCGTAGACCGCGCTCGCGTGGCGCATGGCGTCGTAGGTCGGAATGCGCCGGTCGAAGCACGGGAAGTAGCCGTACACGAACAGCCCGTCGCTCTGCACCTGCCGCGCGAGGTAAGCCGAACCGCTGCGCACGAGGTCGAGCACCGATTGCGGGTTGAGGGCCGGCAGCTGCCGCCGGCCCGCGTCGAGCCCCGTGCCGACGAGCTTGTGCACCACGCCGTCGGGCTGGCAGAACACGCCCACCATCGCGAGCAGGTAGACCGGATGTTCGGCCGGCATGTCCAGCGGCGGCGCGCGCTCGAAGCGGGCCAGGCCGTAGACCTCGAAGTTGCGCGGATTCACCACCGAGTGCGCGATGGTCGAATCGCCGCACAGCATGGCGTTGGCGTTGAGCTCCTGCTCGGTGAAGGCAAGCTCGAAATCCTGGTCGAAGGCCAGGCCGAGGCGGAAGTAGTTGCGCTTGACCGCGGTGAGCTGCGTCTTGAACTGCACCCACTCCATCGGGCTCGCGCCCTCGACCCAGTCGATGCGCAGCCACGGCGACACGATGCCGCGCTCGCGCACCCAGCGCCCGACGGACTCCGAGCCCTCGCGCCATGCCGTCTCGAAGTCGGCGGCGCGCGCATGCACCACGTGGGCACGCTGCGAACCGTCGCTGACCGAGAAGAACAGCGTGAACGCCGGGTACGGGGCGGGCAATGCCGCGCACACCGACACCAGGCGTTCATGGCAGGCATGGAGCTGATCCTGGAAAGACATCATGCGGCCCCGATCGAATGCGGGAAACCGGTCGCGCCCGTCATCTGCCCATGCCTCGACGTTTGCGCGGACCGGAAACTGCCGTCGAAGTCATCGCGTGGCACCGGCTTCAGCGGTAGCTGAATTCGGCGCGGCGATTGAGCTGATAGCCCTCCTCGGTGGTTGCGAGCGACGCGGGTTTTTCCGTGCCCCAGCTGATGGCCTCGATGCGCTCGGCCGGCACGCCCAGTTGCGTGAGCGCGCGCTGCACGGCGTCGGCACGGCGCTGGCCCAGCGCCAGGTTGTATTCGCGGCCGCCGCGCTGGTCGGTGTTGCCTTCGATGACGACCCGGCTCGACGTCCGGTTGCGCATGTAGCTCGCGTGCGCCTCGACGATCTTCATGTACTCGGGCTTGATGTTGTACTTGTCGAAGTCGAAGTAGACGATCTTCGAGACGCCCGCCGGGCCGTTCTGCACCGGCGGCGGCGCAGCGGGCTCCACCCTCGGCACCGCGCTGGTGGCCTTGTTCGAGTAGTAGTAGGTCGCGTCGTCGCGACCGGTCTTGGGGGCCGCGCAGCCGACCAGGATGGCTCCGAGTGCGACGATGGCCAGTATCCGGAAATTCTTTTTCATATCCAATCCTTTCGCGGGACAGGCCGGTGGCGGCCTGTCCCTGGTGCTTCCGCTCCCCACCCCTCCTTCTGCTGTTCTTGTGGATCAGCCCAGCAGGCCGTGAAGGATGTTGGTCACCGGCGACAGCGCGCTGCCGGCCGGGCTGTGCTCGACCAGGCTGGTGATCGGCGTCACGACGTCGTTCACCAGCGGCGCGGCCGCGTGCTCCACGGTGTTCACCACGCTGCTGACGACATCGGTCACCGGTGCGGCCGCATGCGACGAGCCCGCCAGGATGTCGGTCACCGGCGCCGTTGCGTCGGAACCCGCGTGCGTGGCGTTCGAGGCCACGGAGCTGACGGTGTCGGTCACGCCGCTGACGGCGCTCGTCGCCGGCTGCAGGATGTTGGCCACCGGGTTGCTGCCGCCCAGCAGGCCACCGAGCAGGCCGCCGACGAGGCCGTCGTTGCCCAGCAGGCTGCCGACCAGGCCGTCGTTGCCGAGGACGCCGCCGAGCGGGCCGTCCGAGCCGCTGCCGCCGCCGAGCAGACCGCCCACGAGGCCGTCGCTGCCCAGCACGCCACCAAGCAGGCCGCCTTCGCTGCCGCCGAGCACGCCACCCAGGACACCGTTGTCGCCCAGCACGCCGCCGAGCAGGCCGCCTTCGCTGCCGCCGAGCACGCCACCCAGCACGCCGTTGTCGCCCAGCACGCCGCCGAGCAGGCCGCCTTCGCTGCCGCCGAGGACGCCACCCAGGACGCCGTTGTCGCCCAGCACACCGCCGAGCAGGCCACCGTCGCCGCCGAGCACGCCACCCAGCAGGCCGTCGTCACCCAGCACACCGCCGAGCAGACCACCGTCACCGCCGAGCACGCCGCCCAGCAGGCCGTCGTCGCCCAGCACGCCGCCGAGCAGGCCACCGTCGCCGCCGAGCACGCCACCCAGCAGGCCGTCGTCACCCAGCACACCGCCGAGCAGGCCGCCGTCGCCGCCGAGCACACCGCCCAGCAGGCCACCGTCGCCGCCGAGCACACCGCCCAGCAGGCCACCGTCACCGCCGAGCACGCCGCCCAGCAGGCCGTCGTCACCCAGCACACCGCCGAGCAGGCCACCGTCACCACCGAGCACGCCGCCGAGCAGGCCACCGTCGCCGCCGAGCACACCACCCAGCACGCCGCCGTTCAGCAGGTTCGCCACGCCGTCCGTGAGGTAGTCCACTTGCGTATCGACGGCATTCAGCACCGCGGTCGTCGTGCCCGCGCCGAGCACCTGGTCGGCCAGCGGGCTCAGCAGGCCGCCGACGCCGTCGGTCACCTGGCTCACCACGCCATCGACCGGGTCGAGCACGTTGGGGCTGTTCGAGTTGAAGGAGGTGCCGAGCACCGGTCCGAGCAGGCCGTCGACCGTGTCCGTCACGCTGTCCGTGAGGCCCACCACCGGCGCGAGCACGTCGCCCAGGCCCAGGTCGCCGAGAACGCCGTGGTTCAGGCCGTTGGCCACGCTGCCGACAATGCTGTCGACCGGGTCGAGCAGCGCCGCGCCGGTGCCCGGCGTGCCGCTGTTGCCGATGCCGCCCACCACACCGCCGAGCACGCCACCCAGCAGGCCGTCGTTGCCCAGCACGCCACCGACCAGACCGTCGTCGCCCAGCAGGCCGCCAACCAGGCCGTCAGAGCCGAGCAGCCCGCCGCCGAGGCCGTCGGCGCCGAGCACGCCGCCCAGGCCGCCGTCGCCCAGCAGGCCGCCGAGGAGACCGTCGTTGCCGAGCAGGCCGCCCACCGGGCCGTTGCCGCCCAGGAGGCCGCCAACCAGGCCGTTGTCGCCGACCACGCCGCCCAGGAGCCCGTCGTTGCCGAGCACGCCACCCAGCAAGCCGTCATCGCCGAGCACACCGCCGAGCAGGCCGTCGCCGCCCAGGAGGCCGCCGACCGGGCCGTTGTCGCCGAGCAGGCCACCCAGCAGGCCGTCGTTGCTGAGCAGGCCGCCCAGCGCACCGTCGTCGCCCAGCAGGCCGCCGACCACGCCGTTGTCACCGAGCAGGCCGCCGACGGCACCGCCCAGCAGGCCGTTGTCGCCGCCGAGCAGGCCGCCGAGCGGGCTGTCGGTGATCAGGCCGGACACCACGCCGTGCTCGCCGAGCAGGCTGTCGACCAGGCCGCCGTGGCCCAGCAGCTGGCCGGTGAGGCCGTCGCTGCCCAGCAGGTTGGAGAGCGCGCCGTCCTCGCCGAGCAGGCCGCCGACAAGGCCGTCGTCACCGAGCAGGCCACCCACCGCGCTGCCATCGCCGAGCAGGCCGCCCAGCAGGCCC
Organism: Variovorax sp. MPBD4-3; assembly: GCF_058809745.1. Taxonomy (NCBI): domain Bacteria; kingdom Pseudomonadati; phylum Pseudomonadota; class Betaproteobacteria; order Burkholderiales; family Comamonadaceae; genus Variovorax; species Variovorax sp. MPBD4-3. Next base: position 1,028 of record NZ_JBXASW010000064.1, on the reverse strand, counting down.
TGTTCACCCAGCAGGCCGCCGGTGAGGCCGCCAACGGCGCCCGTGCTGCCGAGCAGGCCGCCCACGAGGCCGTCGCTGCCCAGCACGTTGCCGAGCAAACCGCCGACGGCGCCGTCGTCGCCCAGCAGGCCGCCGACCAGGCCGTCCTGGCCGAGCAGGCCGCCGACCAGGCCCTGGTCGTCGAGCAGGCCGGACACGAGGCTGCCTTCGCCCAGCACGTTGCCGAGCACGTCGCCGATGACGCCGTCATCGCCCAGCAGCTGGCCGGTGACCGCGCCGAGGCCCAGGGCGCCGGTCAGGCCGGTCACGATGCCGTGGTCGCCGATGAGGTTCTCCAGGCCGTTGTGCACGGCGTCGGTCAGGTAGTCGACCTGCTGGTTCAGCGAGCCGAGGATCTGGTTGGTGGCGCCCGCACCCAGCAGGCCGTCGAGCGCCGGGCTCAGCGCGCCGCCCACCAGGTGAGTGACGTCGGCGACGGTGTTGTCGACCGGGTCGAACTCGTTGGGGTTGTTGGGCGTGAAGGTGCTGCCGAGCAGCGGGGACAGCACGTTGTCGACCACGTCGGTCACGCCGTCGATCGCGTTGGTCACGGGGGTGAGCGCACCGCCGAGGCCGAGCGCGCCGCTCACGTCGTCGATGACATGGCCGATGAGGCCGTCGCCCGGGTCGAGGAGGTGGTCGCCATCGGCGTCGGCGTCTGCGTCCGCATCCGAGTCGGCATCCGCATCGGCATCGGCGTCCGAATCGGCGTCGGCGTCTGCGTCGGCATCCGAATCGGCGTCCGCGTCAGCGTCTGCATCGGAGTCGGCATCTGCGTCTGCATCCGAGTCGGAGTCGGCATCCGCGTCGGCATCCGAATCGGCGTCTGCGTCGGCGTCTGCGTCGGCGTCTGCATCAGAGTCGGCGTCAGCGTCTGCATCGGCATCCGAGTCGGCATCCGCATCCGCGTCGCCGTCGGCATCGGCATCCGCGTCGGCATCGGCGTCGGCGTCCGCGTCGGAGTCGGGGGTGGTGGGCGTCGTCGGGGT